>JBIIHD010000212.1:0-3648 GCA_044236095.1 Crocinitomicaceae bacterium
CAATTAATTCCTCAATATTTTCGCTGAGTTGTTTTGACAGTTTTCGAATTACATTTTTACGAATTTGATTTCTTAACATCTCCCAATCTTGACCAGAATTATAAGGCACATTGACCATAACAAACCAGTTTTCTTTACCCTCAGGAGCATGTTGGCTTGCTATTTTTGAAGAAACATGAACATAAACGGTGGGATCATCACATACAGATGACTTTTTGAAAATCATGTCAAATTCCTGTGTATAATCATTCGAAAAGAAAATATTATGTAAATCTAATTGCGGAAACGATTTATTCATTCCCCAATAAAAAATCATAGCAGAACTTGAAGGTTCTTGTCGTAAAGTTTTCTTGGGTTGTCTTATCGTTTTTAACAGGTGCTTATATGCCGGTTTAATGTCTGTATTACAAACAACAATATTTGATGGATAGAATTTATCGTTTGAGTAAATCCCTTTAACTTTTCCTGCTTCAATCCCAATTTCTGAAACCCTTGCATTTAAATGGAACTCAATACCCTCCTCTTTTGCAAGTTTTAATAAAGATGTCGTAATAGAATACATTCCCTCCTTTGGAAAAAAGGACCCAATTCCATGTTCAAGATGCGGAATAATATTTAGAATTCCTGGAGCCTGATATGGATTAGATCCATTATATGTTGCATATCGATTGAATAATTGGACTAATTTAGGATGATTAAGCGCTTTTTCATTGGCTTCATGCATTGTTTTGAAAATATCTAAAAAAGGAAGCGCCAATATTGAATTTATAATGTCTTTTGAAAAATATGTTTTGACAGAATGCAGCGAATTTTCTAAAAAAACTTTATGCGTTTTTTCATAGATATATTTACTTTTTTTGAAGTGTTCTCTGAGTGGATTTCCATCTATTTGCAAAGATTTCTCTACTGACTCAATGGTTTTGTCTAAATCCACGTAAAACGGCAAAAACGTCCCATCTGGATAAAAATAGTGGCAGGCTGTTTCACAAGTTTCATAACGAAAATAATCAGATGGAGTTTTACCAAATAAATAAAATAATTCTTCAACAAAACGAGGCATAGTAAATAAAGACGGCCCAGCATCGAATTTATATTTTCCTATTTCTAAGAGTGATAATTTGCCTCCAGGATAAGAATTCGCTTCAAAAACTTGAACGTCATATCCCTTAGCTTTTAAACGCAATGCAGAGGCAATTCCCGCAATTCCCGAACCTACTACTATTGCCTTGTTTGAAACACCCATCTGATGTCAAACAAAAATGAATAAAATTAGTTTGGACTTATCGAACAATATGAATGAATCCCGTTTTAACAGCCTTATCATCAGCCGCGTCATTAACAATCAGTTTATAAAAATAAACTCCTTGCTCTAATTCTTGGCCTCCTGGCGTGTTTCCCTTAAATGGCTCTGAATCAAGGGTTTGCATATACACAACATTCCCCCAACGATTTAGAATATAAAGCGTATACTCTTCACACGTTTTAAAATAGGTTTGTAAATCTAACTCATCGTTAACCCCATCCTCGTTTGCCGTAATTACGTTGGGAAAAGGAAAATCATCAAATCCATAAATATAAAGAATGGATCCATACACATTACTTGTATCAGATATACAACCATATTCAGAAGTAACAAAGGCGGTATACCATCCCATTTGATCTTCATTTATCGGAATACTAAATGAGAAATCTGAAGAAACTAAATTATTTGGTCCAGTCCAGTTAATAGTTGAATTTGGAATTGCATCAGCGGTAAAGGTAATTGGGTCACCAGGACAAATTGGTATTGAAGCCGTTAGAATTGGTTCTGGAGGAGTTGGATAAATATACATATTAAACACTGTATCGGACTCACATCCAAAGGAAGAGGTAGCATTCAAACTAATGGGATAAACTCCGGCATCGTTGATAGTATATGTTAAATTTGGAGTAGAAGCAATAGAAACACCATTTTCAAACCACTCATAAGTCATTGTTTCACCCGTTGGATTTATAGAATTATTCGTGAAAGAAAAAGGCAAATCCTCACATTGTGTGGTGTCTCCAGTGTAAGAAATAATGGGAAGACCATGAACCAAAAATGTTTGAGAAATGGTATCGCTGCAACTTACCGTTGAATAATTATCTTGAACAATTAAGGTTACTGAATTAATTCCAGAATTAGAAAAATTGTAAGTTAAATCAGCTGTTGTTGCAACTTCTTGATTATTAATAATCCATGAAAAAGAATTTTGACTCGCAAATAAAATGGATGTATCATTAAACGCCATGGATTCATTAGCACAGACCTCATTAAATGTAAATCCGGCAACCGGATTATTGTAAATAATAAAACTTTCAGTTGTAGTGTCACTACAATTGTTCTGAGATGTGGATATAAGTTGAACGCTTATCGTATCTGCGAAACTTGTAGGAATGGGGGTTGTTGGACCATTGGAATCGACTCCGTTGATAGTCCAAATGTTGGAAAGTGTTGAATTATCTGCAATTGTTGAAGAGCTAGTCAGCAATGTGTTTTGCCCAACGCATGCATCAACGGACAAAATGTCTGCAACGGGCAAATTGTAAACATTGATTGTTTGAGTTACTGAATCCACACAACCAACATCTGATTCAATAAATAATTCTACTTGATAAGATCCCGGCGAATTAAAAACATGTTCAAAATCCAGGGTTGTTGATGTAAATCCATCAGAAGCTGTCCAAAAAATACTATCTTGTATTGCATTTTCATATAAGCTGGTATTGACTAAATTCACAGTATCTCCAGCACAAACAGATTCTGGAATATATGAAGCAGTAGCATCAGAAGGAGTCAGCGTTGCTTGTAAGTTTGCAACACAACCATTTACAGAGGTAATTTGACATGTAACTACCTGTCCTTGCTGAGGATTAACCACTGTAGTAATTGGGCCTGTTGAACCTGTACTCCACTGATAACTTTGAAATCCTGCAGGTGCTGAAAGAACAGCTATATTTAGACCATTTTGTACCTCACAATAGCGAGAATCAATAACAAACGGTGCACACCCAGCATCTACATAAGCATAACCAAAATGGGCGCCCTGACCACAATCTCCAGTGGCAAAGTCGAGGGTAATAGACTGACCTATGTATGGAGTAACATCGACGCCAATCGTTGTCCATGTTTTATATTGTATTCCCCCACAATTTTGAAATCCTGATCCAGGACCTGCTGCAACATAATATTCTGTACATGGAATAACTTGTCCATTTTGATTATACAGTTTTGCTTCAAAACGCGGTTGATCGTTAGCAGGATGACCGGCGTCCTCCAAAACCACGGCATATTTATAAATAATTAGCGTATTTGTTGGCGTGATATTGAACGTGTAACGCAGCCTTTCAGCGCCGTAATTACTCAAATCATTCCCTAGCCTCGCTGAAAAAGTGCTTCCAAGGGCTACAACCGGAATCTGACCGCATGAATTAGGGTCTAATCCTGGACCTGTCATAATGGTATGTTGGCTATTAACTATACCATTATTAGGGGTATTAATACCACAGCAGTTACCTGTTTGACCTGTCCAATTTTGAAATGTTCCACTTTCAAAGTCAGAATTAACACACTCATTTTGAGCATTTAAAAACTGAAATAGCGATAAGAAGGCAAAACAAGATAAAATT
>JBIIHD010000213.1:0-3637 GCA_044236095.1 Crocinitomicaceae bacterium
TAGGTATATTTAAAAATGAGAAATGGTCCTTTTTCACGATATACATGTGAAGGGAATTACTCACAATCAAAGGAAGCATGATATAAAAAATCTCCTCGTTAAACGACATATTTTCGGGTTAGTCGCTCCATTCGCAATGCCACACGCAACACTCTGGCAGCAAATTCATATTTAACAACAATTCCTGCAACTTCGTAAAACAAAGCTCGAGTTAAAATAAATTCTCGAATAGCTAAATTGTAAACCGCCATAAATCCGGAAGTCATTTCAACCGGCAAAGACTTCAATTCAAGGTAATAATTCAAGTAGTTATCTAATTCATCTTCAGTAAATTCCTGATCTAATGTGAAAGATAAAAACTCAACAACGTCTCGATGCGGAAAAGATTGAATGGCTAATTCAAAATCGTAAATTCGAATTTGATTGTTCTTTAAAAGACAAAGATTCCGTGTATTAAAATCATTATGAATTGGTTGAATAAATGAGGAATTATCCGAATATTCATTTTCCCAGTTAAGAATAGTGTTTTTCAATTCGATCAATTGAAAACTGATATCTTGATTTTCTGAAATTTCCAACGTTAAATCAATTAGTTTTTCATACAATTGCTTAGATTTCCATGGTTCAAATTTGGATATCTCATCAGCATGAAGTTCACGTATGTCTTCCTGAAATTTGTGTAAGGTTTCTAATACGTTTTGAATACGCGATTGATTCCAGCCTGAGGTAGAATTTTCACTATTGAATAAAATCGTATTCGTTGAATCAATGTATTCCAAGAGTAACATATGATTCTCTCGCACTTTATCATGATTAGCTCCATAAAAAAATGGAATATACTGGGCATTTTTTGATTCTAAATGCGCGTAAACAATGGATTCCTTCAAATGACATTGTGCGTATTCCAAATTATCTTTTGACTGGGCAATTAGATCGGATAATTCTGGATCAATAGAAGATGCAATAGTATGCAATCCTTTAATTACTTCTTGATCTGTTCCTTTTGACTTTAATAATATCTTTTTATTTTCATCATTTTGAAAAGAAATAACTAACACTTCAAAACCTATTATTTTCTTCGATTCTTTTCCAGAAAGATAGGTAAGTATTCCATTTTCAACATTGTTGGCAGAAATAAATTGCATGGATTCAATAATCCCTCTCTCTCCGATAATTTTTTGAATGAAGGATTTCGTTACATCGCTTCGCGTAATCCAATTTACCGGTTTATTTCGACCTAATTTTTCGTGGGATTTCGCAAATTCTCCACTAACTATGGCAGAAAAAGTTGAAATTTCCAATCCGAGTGAAAATCCCGCTATTAATTTGGCAAAGCGCTGAACCTTTCCTGGACCTTTACAACCCATGAGCTCTAATGCTTCACTCTGTTTTGGTAAGTGAGTTCCACCACCAACTGTTCCGACAACTAAATTGTGTAAATCTAAGGTAAAGCGAAGGCCTTTCTCATCCGGACTAACGTCTAAAAAACCAGAGGACGACTCATGAATACAAGCTAAATCTTGTCCCGTAGCAACATAAATTGCAGCTATGGCATTTGCGATGTTAATGTTATATCCATGCATCCCATCTGACAATGCTTGTTTACGGGAAGGATAATAAGCATTTAACATTTTTGTAGCAGTAGTTCGCAAAACACTTTTTAAAACCTCATGGGTCAAAATACAGGTAGCTTTTACTCGAATTCCCCTACCCTTTTCATAAGCAAACTTTGAGATCTTCTTGTCGGACGCTGCATTTCCCTCAATGACATAATCTAAAATACGTTTATCTGTTTGATTATGAAAACGATCTACAATTTCCAAAACGGCATGCCAAGTACAAGTGGTTGTCATATTTTGTCCGGAGGCATCACCAGTTTCGTATATAAACCTTAAATGAACCACATGTCCATCTTGGATAGGCTCAATTGTATTCAGTTGTGCATGATTCGAGTAGCTCTCAGCTTTTGATTTTATTTCTTGAAAAATCGATGTGACAAAATGAATAAAAAAACCAGCATTATCTTGATTTTCAAATAAAAACATCGGAGCCCGAACCATTTTCTGCCACACAAACTCAGCTTGAAAACCTCCACTCATGGAAATCGCTTTGGCTCCTCGAGTCATACTAGCCACCAATGCTCCTTCTAAGGTTCCTGCACAAGTATAAACGAGTTCTGAATAATTATTTTCATTAAAAAGCAGAGGACCAACGATTCCAATTGGGATTTCAACAGATCCAATATTCGATTCAATATTGTATTGAATATCTTTTAAATTGAGCGATGTTTGAACAAGTTCTTGAATTGAATATCCATTTTTATTCAAAAATTCATGTCTCATCTCTTGTGACATTGCTGTCACCAAACCTCTTCCCGGAATTATCGGTAATTCATCCTGACTCAAACCAACCTATTTTTTGCTAATATCAAAATTTAAAAATTAATACTGAAATTAATTTCAGCATGTGAGATTCTTCTTGTTGCATTTTTCACAAATATCCACTTTTTATCCAATAACAAATCACGAAAAGCACAAAAATTAAGTTCTTCTAAGGTTGTGATCTGACAATATTTTACCATCTAAAAAAAAATAATTTCAAAAGTTTAATAAAATCATACGATTACATGTATCTTTATTGTGAATTTTACAAATCATCTTATTTTTTATTTATGAAATATAGTTTTAAAGAACGTGCACGCTATTATTTTGAAAATACGATTTCAGCAGGTCCGGTTGGTGTAATTAAATGGTTGGGCTTGATTTCTCTGGCTGCCATTTTATTTCTAGGATTAGTGATTATTATTTTCGGAATCAAAGATGATCCAGGTGCAGATGAATCAATTGGTTTCATAGAAGGTGTATGGAAAAGTTTAATGGCAACCTTAGATCCCGGGACTATGGGTGGAGATGAAGGTTGGTCGTTTAGAATCATTCGTTTCAGTGCTACCCTTCTCGGAATCTTCATCATTTCAATTTTAATTGGTATTATTTCTTCCGGAATTGATGAAAAACTGGATGAATTAAAAAAAGGTAAATCTAAAGTACTCGAATCTGATCACACACTCATTTTAGGATGGTCTGAAAAGATTTTTTCGATTATTGAACAAATAATTGAAGCGAATACAAACTACAAAGGGCGAGCAATCGTTATTCTAGCTGAGAATGATAAAGTGGAGATGGAAGATGAAATCAAGGCGAAAATTTCAGATTTCAAAACGAGTAAAATCATCGTTCGAAGTGGAAATCCTCTAATTTCCAGCGATATTGAAGTAGTGAATCCAAACCTCGCGAGATCTATTATTATTTTAAGTCCGGAACGAGATAATGCAGATACTTTTGTGATCAAATCTGTGATGTCTTTCACCAATGGAAAAAACAGAAAGGCTGAACCGTACAATATTGTTGCAGAGATTAAAGAAGAAGATAATTTAGAAGCTGCCGAGGTTGCCGGAAATGGAGAAGCAGTTTTTGTTTATACATCAGATTTAATTTCACGCATTACGGCTCAAACTTGTCGTCAATCAGGTTTAAGTGTCATTTATTCTAATTTAATCCAATTTGAAGGCGATGAAATTTACTTTCATGAGCAAAACGAGTTGGTTGGTAAAACATATAAAGAAATTCTTAGTTTATAC
>JBIIHD010000214.1:0-3635 GCA_044236095.1 Crocinitomicaceae bacterium
GTTGTTTTAAAGCCGAATTCGGTGGAAGAAATATCCAAAATACTTTCGTTTTGCAACGAAAATAAAATTTGTGTAACGCCCGCTGGCGCCCGAACAGGATTGAGTGGTGGAGCTTTACCGATTCATGGTGGTGTTTTGCTGAGCATGGAAATGTTTAATAAAATTATAGAAATTGATGAAAAGAACCATCAGGTAATTACTGAACCTGGAGTTATCACACAAGTACTTCAAGATGCAGTGAAAGAAAAAGGGTTGTTTTATCCGCCTGATCCTGCGAGTAAAGGAAGTTGTTTTATTGGTGGAAATATTTCTGAAAATTCTGGTGGACCAAAAGCAGTAAAATATGGTGTTACAAAAGATTATGTGTTAAATCTTGAAGTTGTCTTGGCAGATGGTTCTATCATTTGGACAGGAGCAAATGTTTTGAAAAATGCTACTGGGTACAATTTGACTCAACTCATTGTAGGATCAGAAGGAACTTTGGCAGTTGTGACCAAAATTGTTTTAAAACTCATACCTCATCCAACGCATAATTTATTGATGTTGGTTCCATTTTTTGATGCGCAACAAGCTTGTGAGGCAGTTGCAGCCATTTTTCAAGCTGGAATAACACCAAGTGGATTGGAATTCATGGAACGCGATGCATTGGTTTATACGCAGAAATTTACCGGTGATTGTAGTTTGCATGTGGCAGAAAATCATGAAGCCCATTTATTGATAGAAGTGGATGGATTTGACCCGGATAAACTCATGCAAGAATGCGAGCAAATTTTAATCGTATTAGAGAAATTTGAAACGGACGAAATACTATTTGCAGATTCAGAAGCGCAAAAAAACACTTTGTGGAGTTTGAGAAGAAAAGCGGGAGAAGCTGTCAAAGCTCAATCGATTTATAAAGAAGAAGACACCGTGGTTCCAAGATATAATTTGCCCCAACTTCTACATCATGTAAAAAGAATTGGTAAAAACTATGGATTTCAATCCGTTTGTTATGGACATGCCGGTGATGGTAATTTACACATCAATATTTTAAAAGGAGAATTATCGGATGAAAAATGGAACAATGAACTTCCTTTAGCTATCCGTGAATTATTCGAAAAAGTGGTTGAATTAGGCGGAACTCTCTCGGGAGAACACGGGATTGGTTTGGTGCAGAAAAACTATATGGATATTGCTTTTCCAGAAGTTTCATTGAACTTAATGAGAGGAATTAAAACTATTTTCGATCCAAACGGAATCTTGAATCCAGGAAAAATTTTTCCTGAAAATTAACAAGTTTTCGTTTCTTAGATTGAATCTAAATCGTACATTTGTTTTGTGAGAAATCAATTTTTTCAACGTTGTTTAGCAATTCTCCTAATTTTTGGATTTGGCCTTCATGCTAGTGGAGCTGTCCAATTATTTTCTGGAAATATTGAGAAAAATCAATTTGGAAAGATCTCTAATTTTATCAAGAAGAGCGACCAAGGTGGCATCTTTGATACGGAAGACTTAGAAATTGAAATTGATTCTGAATTCGAAGATTCAATTGATAAAGCAACTGATTTTTTAGCAAATAAAGACTTTTACAAAGTCGTTCTTAATGATTGTCTCTTCTCTTTCATTTCAGTTAAATTTGAGAGAAAACATTCCTATAAGCTTCCTTTATTTATACATTTTCAAAACTATCGATTGTAGAAATTTCTCAAAGTAAAAACTTTTTGAAGAATCTTAAATTGATAGAAAATGAAAACAAAAAACTCTGTTTTTACAACAGAGCTGTTTGATAAGTTAAAACATTTTCTTCCAACTCAGGCGCCATTAAAGGATTTTATTCATCACAATACATTACATGCTTTTCAGAAAGATACGTTCCATTTTGCACTGCAAAAAGCATCAAAAATATTTGGATATAAAACCTACCTGTCGCTGGAAGAATATCAGCAGCTCTACAAGACTGGAAAAATACACACCGATGTATTAATTGACTCAATTCGAAAAAATTGCGGATCAGTAACAGTTAAAGAATTATTGAATACTAAATCTACTGAACGAACATACAAGATCGGTGAAGTAAGAAGTAAGTGGAAAAAAGAACGAAAGATTGATCTAGATTCAATGGTTCATCCTATACTTTTTAGAATAACTTCTAGCTATTTAGATCAAGGAATTGCCACAAAGTTATTTCCACATTCTGAGTTAGGCTTTCTAAATTCGCTCAGGAATCTGGAAAAAAATGGTTTTTCAAGTTGGTTTAAAACGAAAAAAGCAAGAAAACTCTTTTTGGATGAAAAAATTGGAGTATTTGATCTTTTGAATCTCATCGTGGGAAGTGAACAAGCTTTTGAAAATTACCTATTTGATCAACAATTTAGTCATCCGGGTTATTCAGGAATGGTCGCCTTTCTGGAAGAAAACGAAAATGCTCTTCTAGATAATCGTAAAATCACACTAGAGGAATATATTCACCTAGAACTATTGCTTGAAATTGATGCACTTGAAATTCACTCCAAATCGGTTTGGCAGCCACTTTTATCGCCAGACGAAAAAGTTCAATCCTATTTTAGTGAAATAGAGGAAACACGAATTGATAAACAGTATAAAATTTGGCAAGAAGCATATGAATGGACATTTTACAAAAAAATTATTCATTCATTGAACTCCGTAAATTCAAAAAAATCAGAACACAAATCCACGCAATTAATTTTTTGTATTGATGATCGGGAATGTTCCTTACGGAGACACATTGAGGACAATAATCCAGCTATGGAAACCTTTGGTACCGCTGGTTTTTTTAATGTTGAATTCTATTTTCAACCTTCTGGTTCTAATTTCACGACCAAGTCTTGCCCTGCCCCACTTGATCCAAGCTATGTCATTCAAGAAAGTTATGATAATAAACAAAACACTAAAATAGTTCAACTTTATCAAAATTCAAATCACCTCATTAAAGATTGGATAGCATCAACAATTCTTGGATTTTGGTCGGCGATTAAAATGGCGAGATCAATTTTCTATCCAAAAGCCAATCAATTAATTGTTTCTTCTTCAAGACATATGCATGCTGATAGTCATTTATCCATTGAGTTTAATGGTGAATATACTGACGAAAGAAAACAAATTGGATTTAAGATTGAGGAAATGGCCGACCGTGCAGAAGGACTTTTGAAAAGTATAGGACTTAGCCAAGATTATGGTGAATTAATCTACGTCGTTGGTCATGGATCCAGCAGCTCCAATAACACACATTACGCAGGTTACGATTGTGGAGCATGTTCAGGTAGACCTGGATCGGTTAACTCACGCGTAATTTGTTCGATGGCAAATAGAATTGAAGTTAGAAAAATACTTCACGAGAGAGGAATTATTATACCAACAAATTCAGTTTTTATTCCGGTACTTCACGATACTTGCAAAGATGAGTTTTTCTATTTCGATGAGGCAAGTTTGTCAGATAAGAATCTGGGAATCCATCTTGACAATAAAGTTCGATTTCAACAAGCACTTGAACAAAATGCAGTGGAGAGATCTCAGAAATTTGAGTTAATTCAGTCTGAAAAAAACGCGAAAAACATCCACAACGAAGTAAAAACTAGAGCTTATTCATTATTTGAACCAAGGCCAGAATTAAATCATGCAACGAATGCTTTATGTAT
>JBIIHD010000215.1:0-3618 GCA_044236095.1 Crocinitomicaceae bacterium
GATATTGACACTGAATAGTTACCATTAGTAGAAACTTGAAGTGAGTCGTTATTATTTATGATTGAGTTAGCTCCATTCATCCATGAATATGTGTAACTACCACTAGGAGCTATTAAAATATTATTTGCTCCCGAACAGAACACGCTATTATTCTGTGTTAATTCAAAATAATTTAAATTATTATAAATAAATGAATTGGAAAGTGATGAATGTGAACTAGCAATCTCACTAATAACGAAACCATTAATATTTAGTAATGCTCCCACTGAATTAATAACATTGGTCGGAGAAATGGTATCCCAGAAATTACCTGTCAAATTATCATTGCTCGATGCACTATTTACTAGACTTCGATATTCAAAACCACCAAACCGGAATGAAAAATAATCAATATAAAATTTTGACCAAGGAGTACCAAGGACATTAGATCCAGTAACATTAGCTCCTATAAATTTACTTACAAATGAAATTTTGTCTGAATTTTCGGTTCCTCCACCACTCATGTTAGTGCATGCAGAACTATAAAATGTGGATGGGGTTTGTCCCCATTGCCAATATGGATTTTGGAAATTATATCCAGAAGCTATTCCATAGGCACATCTAAAATTTGTAGCGCTCGTTGTGCCATTAGGATTAACAGCTACAGAACCTACAAAATTTTCAAATCGTCCAAACGGTACATGGAAAGTTTGATAATTATACCATGATGTTAAAGGTGATGGAGCAAGCCCATTAAAGGAAGCATTATTACAACTTTCTGACCAAGCACTACAACTATTTCCAAAGCTTTGACAATACGTGCCTGATGAACCCGAAACGTATCCTATTCCATATGGTGTACCGTTCATTCCTGGTATATCATTCGTTGTTAAAACGACGCTTGTATTTTGGTTTTTAATGAAATTAGAATTATTAATTGTAACCGTTGGGCTTGTATTTGTAAAAGCGATATTTCCAAAATCTATATTTACTATATATTCTGAAGTTTCAACACCAAATCCAATATTTCTTACTATTGAAGAATTTTGTAGATTAAAAGTTGACGCCCCCCCAATAAATACACCATCTACACTATTGGAGTCAATATCAAGATAATTGCCCGTTAAAATGGAGTTGTTGATACAAATCCCCATTCTAGCATTTTTTCTTGAAATTGAATTATTCATGGTTATTGTTGAGCCTAGAATGAATAATCCCGACTTGGTGTTATTATAAAAAACAGAATTATTTATTGTGCTCGTTGTGGAATTTAACATTAGTCCTGAGGTTCCATTATTTTTAGATTTGAAATGTTTTAACTGACAATTTGAACTGTTTGAGATTTTAGCTCCTTCTTCGCCACAATTGGAAATACTACAATTATTAATGTTTATAATTGATGATACGCCAAAAGCTAAGATTCCATTATTTTTACAATTGCTGATTTCAATTCCACTTGCTGATAAGTTAGAATTTTCAATTACAATACCGTTTTTTGCATAAGATATAACAGTTCCCTTTATTGAATTATTCGTTGAAGCGGTGTCTAAATTAATTCCAGTCCAATATTGATTATTTGTTGTTGTTTGATATGGCTTAAAATGGACTTTATTACATGCGTCTCCATTAACTATTAAAGAGCCTTTAACATCAATTTCTACATCGCCAACTAAGTCTGAGTTGTTATCAATAAACAAAACGGAAACAGTTATTCCAGGATTAATAGTCAATGTGACACCTGGATTGACCTTTACGGGTTGTGTTAATGTTTGGTTTGTACTCCACGTAGTGTTTGAACTAATTATTAATTGCCCATATAGAGGAGCCCCCAGAAACAATATTCCAATAGATGATAAAAACTTTTTCATGATAATAAAGATGTTATAAATGGTGTTACTTTTTCAATAATACTTAAGAGATTTGTACCAATTGTTGTTACAATTTCAAATTTCTCAATTGGAGATTTAGTAGAATTTGATTCTACCACTTTTATTAATCCTTCACTTTGTGAATTTTCTAGGATTTGCTTTAATTCTAATTTTTTTTCAATTGGAAGGTTGTTTAATTGAAAAAGAAATTGAATAAATCCCTGTAGATTTATCTTTAAAATTGATTTATTAAAACTTGTATCAGAAATTATATTTCTTATTTCGAAATAACTCTTTGCTCTGTCATTTAACAGCGGATTTAAAATAGATATGACGATATAGGTTCCTTCAATTGAATAATTTCCAATTAAAATCGCTTTTAATATGTAATTTTCTACATTTTCATCAGTTTTTGGATCATACCGCAATTGAGCTGCAAGTATCTTATTTTTTAGTTGTGTTTGAGTTAGTTTCAAGAGGGATTGTAAATGGTTGAAATGCTTTTCAAGATTTGAATATGAATCAATTGGCTCTAGAGATTTAATTATTGCGTCAAGAATGACAAGTTCAAGTTCAACTTTTTGTAAACTTCCAAAAGGCACTTTATCAAGCTCAGTTAATATTCTTTCGCTAAAAGCTTGATGATTTTTTACTATTTTAGATAACTCCATTAATACGTTTTTCAATTGTTTTATCCTTCAAACGACAAATTTCACACAAATCCAATTAAAAAATAATCAGCATATTAACTAATTCAGTATATTTACAACTATTTTAGTTATATATTAAATAAAATTGATTCAGCTTATGAACACAGTTGGTAATAAAATCCGCTTACTTCGGGAAGAAAGAGGGCTTTCGCAAGAAAACATGGCGGTATCATTAGATATGACACAATCGAACTATGCTCGTTTGGAAAAAGATGATAACCGTATCAGTGTTCCAAGACTTTTAGTTATTGCTAAAACTTTAGATATCACAGTAACTGAATTGGTTGGAGAAAAAGCCAATAATGTTGTAAATCAGAGCAATAATCATGAGGCGGTTACTTATCTTCAATCTAATTTTCAAGCTGATAAAGATCACATTCAAACACTGAAGGATGAAATTGAGTATTTGAAAAAAATGCTGGATAAGTTTTTAGATAAGTGACACTAATTATTGAGAAAAATTAAGCTAGTCATACATGATTCTCAAAAAATCATCTCCGATTCAATCACCTCCCAAACCTTCTCAGCAGTATGATTCCAAGAGAACAATTTAGCTCGTTGAATTCCATTATTTCTTAACTTTTCACGCAACAATTCCTCTTTAAATAAACGATTCATGCCATTTGAAATATCAGCTTCGTTAAAAGGATCGCAATAAATCGCTGCATCACCAGCTATTTCAGGTAAACTAGTTTTATTCCCTGATAAAATCGGTATTCCACATTTCATTGCTTCAACCAAAGGAATTCCAAAACCTTCGAAATAGGGAGCATAGGTTAAGGCAAAGGCAGAAGCTGTATATTGAACTAATTTTTCTTGTGTTAAATGTCCTGTAAATCGAACACTATTTTTCACCATTTCTGGAATTTCGATGGAATGACCTTTCCACATGGGTTTTCCAACAATTACCAATTCAAAATCAGGATAAGAGTTCTGCTTCATGAATAAGGCGAAAGAATTTACCAAACGCTGCACGTTTTTGCGTGGGTGAATAGAACCCACAAAAAGGAAATAAGGATTTAAATTATTTTCATTTCGAAACATTTTAGTTTCATCGTCCG
>JBIIHD010000216.1:0-3611 GCA_044236095.1 Crocinitomicaceae bacterium
ATCGAAACCGGATGATTTTGGATATATTGGTGTTTATAGAAGTGATGATGGCGGTGCTACATGGAACTTGCCCAACGGACCAGTAGGAGGTCCTTATACTGCTAATCATGTCAATTTAGCAATTGGTTGGGCAGATTGGACCTATCACCAAGGATTTTATAATTGTGCCTTAATGGCTTCACCAACAAATCCCGATGAAATTTTAGTTGGAGGACTTAATTTGTATAAGTCTATTGATGGTGGAAGTAGTTTTTCACCTGTTTCAGGTTACGTAGGTGGTCCACTAAGCATGCATGTTGATATGCAGGATTTTAGAATAGTTGGAAACACAGCTTGGATTTCAACAGATGGAGGAGTTTATCGCTCTGCTGATTTCTTTAACTCCAATTACGAATTTCGCATGTCTGGCGTTCATGGATCTGATTATTGGGGTTTTGGAAGCGGATGGAATGAAGATGTATTGGTCGGTGGACTTTATCATAATGGGAATTTGGCTTACTACGAAAACTATGGGGATGGAAACTTTCTAGAGTTGGGTGGGGGAGAAGCTCCAACAGGTTATGTGAATCCAGGTCAAAACCGTAAAACTTATTTTTCAGATATTGCAGGAAAGTTAATTCCAATCAATTTAAACGATCCAATAGCTAATGCAGCGTTTGGAATGGCACCAAATGAAAGTTATTGGGCTGCTGAATCAAGTGAAATGGAATTTCATCCCAATTGTTATTCCATTGCTTACATAGGAAAAGACAATTCTATTTGGAAAACTTCGGATGCAGGAGCATCATTTAATTTACTATTTACGTTTGGAACGAACACTGCCAGTCAGGTTAAGTACATTGAGGTTTCATCCAGTAATCCAGATGTCATTTACCTAAATCAGCAACCTGCCTCCGGGTCGAATGGGATTTTATGGAAAACAACAGATGGAGGAATTACCTGGAATCAAGTAAATAGACCCAATGGAAATAGTAGAAGAATGCTCCTATCTCTTAATCCACTAAATGAAAACGAGCTATGGTTGGCATACCCAGATGGAACCAATGGATTTAAAGTTTTTAAAACGTCTAATTCAGGTCAAACTTGGGAAAATTGGACTTCTTCTATATTTAATAATGAATCTGTTCAAGCATTGAATCATATTGCAGGAACGAATGGAGGGGTATATATAGCAACGAATAGAGCAGTTTATTACCGAAATAATTCTAGTTTATTTCAATTAGACAACTCAGGTTTACCGTTATTTACTAGTGGGAATATTTTCCAACCTTTTTACAGAGACGGAAAAATGCGTTTAGCCACTTATGGTAAAGGAATTTGGGAAAGTAATTTTAGTGAGCAACCAATCCAACCGATTGCACGTGCTATGGTTGATAAATTAGCTCAAGAAGTAGTTTGTGCGGTTGATTTCTTTTATTTTGAGGATCATTCTTTTTTAAATCATACGAATGCCATGTGGAACTGGACTTTTCCAACTGGTTCTCCAAGCACATCCAATCTTCGAAATCCTGCTGTGCTTTTTACACAAGCGGGTTCACATTTGGCAATTTTACAAATAACAGATGCAAATGGAAATAGTGACTGGGATACGATACAAGTAAGTGTTAACTATTTTAGCTTGCCAACTACTATTGTTGAGGGTTTTGAAGGATCTTTTTTACCAAGTGGATGGAGTATTGAAAATCCCAACAACGATGCTCAATGGTCGCTTTCATCTAATGCGGGAGGGTACGGAAATTCAGCAAAGTCAGCGATTTTTGATAATTACAACAACGATTCTCAAGGGAATTCCGACGATTTAATTATGCATTTTGATCCCTCAACAATTGCTACGAATTCCTTTTTAAAGTTTGATGTGGCCTATGCTCGTTGGGGTGCAGGATACAGTGATACGCTTGAAGTTATGGCCT
The DNA here is from genome assembly GCA_044236095.1 of Crocinitomicaceae bacterium. Classification (GTDB taxonomy): domain Bacteria; phylum Bacteroidota; class Bacteroidia; order Flavobacteriales_D; family Crocinitomicaceae; genus UBA952. Next base: position 1,911 of record JBIIHD010000216.1, read on the forward strand.
CAACGGATTGTGGTGAGACTTATCAATCGTTGTATCTGAAAGGCGGAACAGATTTAGCGACTTCACCTGATAATCAAAGTTTCTTTACACCAACAGCCTCTGAGTGGAGGACCGATTCAATTGATCTAGTCTCATATACGAATGAAACAAATTTGCAAATTGCGTTTCGAAATATCGGTCGTTATGGAAATGTAGTTTACTTGGATAACATTAACATTGGAAATATAACAAGTTTAACAGAAAACACCATTCTTGAACCAGTAGTATTTCCAAATCCTGTTAAAGCTGGAGATGCAATCACCATTCAATTAGAAGGGCAATTTCAAGCTATGTTGTATGATCAAAAAGGAGCTAAAATTCAAGTTTATTCCGGAAAAGATTTATTGCTTTTCTCCATTTCAGAGGAAATCGCTTCAGGGTTGTATATGCTACAAATCCAAACACCTGCTAAAATCTGGAATCAGCGGGTGGTAGTGAGGTAGGGTGGGGTAATCGAATAGTTAATCGAAAGATTTGATTTTGAATTTATTGTAAATATCATATATTTGTAAATTATTTATGTGATTTAGTTTATTTATAAATTTTAATTCTTTTATGACTCACCCTTATTATTTAGATGCCAAAGACTTTTCTCCTAGTCAAGAGACATTACTTTCATGGTTAAAAACCAGGAAATCTAATACATCTTCAAAACCAGGTTTTTTTGAAACAGCGGATATTACTCGAGATACTTCATGGTCTTTAATTGCTTTTTTAATTGAACTTTCAGCTTTTGTCTTAACTCTTTACGGTGCGTGGAGCACTTTTACAAAAAATGGAAATATTGTAATGCTAACTACAGCTATAATTTTAGTGTTTCTATTTGTTGCTTTTGACATTATTGGAATTTTATTACACAGTTACGATAAACCTGAAAAAGTTCTACTTCGAAACGAGTTACATGTCACCAAAGATCCAACTGTAAGGTTGCATTTATCACAAGATGAAAAATCCATTTCCTGGAGATCTTTTCTTGGTATTCTGTTATTAGTTTTTTCAGCTATGCTAAAAATAATTGCCGTTGGTTTTTATTTTAGATCCCAATCTGGAATGTTAGGAATAGTAGTTTTAATCATTTTCTATCTAGTTGTAATATATATTCACTCATATCATACATCTTATTGGTGGGCTGCATACACAACCAGGAAAAAGATTCAAAGGGAATATAATGCCTGGTATTTAAATTGGAAAAATGGACTTCCAAATGAATACGCGGCCAAAACGGCAAAATATATTTTTTACTCACCTTGGAAGATGGATTCAGATAAATTTCAAAACGGGAGGCAAGAAGTTAATTTTATAGGTCAGCAATCATTTAATGGTGTGGTATTGAACAAATATGAAATTGTGAGTCATGGAATTTTATGGGATGAAGAAATCACGAGTATGTTAATGAACTTTTCACCTGATATGTTTGCTGATGTTCAAAACGCATGTATTCAATTACAATTAATTCAAGTCAATAGACCCTTATATATGAATAGAGCGGTTAATTCTTGATGTAAATATTAACCTTTCAGTAAAAAATCATTGAATTATGAAAAATAACAATAGAAGAGTAATTTTTTGGATAATTGGCGGAATACTTGTTTTACTATTTTTTTTAGTTTTAATTCTTATTCAAACGAGTGAAGGTAGTCCTACTGCGTTGAATAATAAATA
>JBIIHD010000217.1:0-3608 GCA_044236095.1 Crocinitomicaceae bacterium
ATAACAAATTCAACAATACCATGTTTTGACCTAAGCCATCATGAAGTTCACGTGCTATTTTCTTCTTTTCACCCTCCTCTGCTTGTGAAATCACCTCATTTTTTCTTCGCTCAAAAAAGATTTCCTCTGTTCGATCTATCAAATGAGCAATGAAAACCATCTCGTCTTCTTTATCCAAACGGTTCAATATCAACTCAACAATAATCTCCTTTCCCGACATTGTTTCTTGCAGAAATTCTTTTCGAAATGATTTTCCTTCCTTCAAATTAGTAAAAGGTGTATTCCCTATAGAATTATATTCGTAAAAACTTAAACCATCAAATCCACCGTGAGGCACTTCATATAAATCGTGTGAAGCCTGATTTGCCATTATGATTTCCAATTTTTCACCTTTTAGTTTAAACATGGGCATCGGAGACTTATAAAAAACATCTCGATATTTTTTCTCGGAAAGCTCGAGTTCCTCCTTCGATTTTCGCCTTAGGTAACCATATTTAATCGTTTTCTCAAGTAACTCGGGCTTAATATCGCTTTTGAGAATATAATCCTGAGCCCCTTTGGATACAATTTGCAATGCCAAGGATTTATCGTCCATCCCAGACAAAACAATGATAGAAGCGTGAGGATAAATGTTGGTAATTGCATCATAAGTTGAAATCCCTTTTGAATCCAAAATATTCAAATCCAACAAAATTACATCAGGAGAGAAATAATCCACAGCTTCTTGGGCCTCGCTTATGGATTGAACAGCTAAAATATTATCTACCTGAAAACCGACTGCAGACAATTGAAATTGAACGATGTCAGCAAATGTTAAATCATCTTCAACGACGAGTATTTGAGTAATTTCCATTTATTTATCTACTTTTTTTGGTGAATATTATTCAAAAAAACACGGTCTTTATCAATAACCGTTTCTAAAGTATTGAAAAAAGATTCTTGTTTTCCTTTTTCAATACAATCTAAGGGAAAGGTCAATTGAAGGTCATTGATATAATCAAAGTAAATAGTTTGCTGTTGAATGGCGATTTTCCGAAGTCCAGTGAAATAAATTAATATAATTTCGCGATCACCTACAAAAATGGCTTTAGAAGATAATCCTACACGAAATTTATCTTTGCCGAAAATGGAAAATACAATTGAATCGAAAGCGAAAAATAGAAAAACGAATACTGGTAATAGCGCGGTTGGATTGATCACATAGATTCCAATTCCTAAGGCAATCATAACTGAGGATTCCAAAAGATTGTAGGTTAAAACCCGAGATTTTCTATCAGTACTTACTTTTTCATTCCATTTAAATTGATTTAATTTATTCACAATGAAAAGTGCCATCCAACGTCGGTAACTTCTTCGAAGTTGAATGAGTAAAATCAGGAAACCAAAAATGATGAATAATTCTTTGGTATAAGGAATTTGAGAGCCTGTCATTCCCAAAGAATCAATCGAAATGTCAAAGCCGGAATAAATCGTTAATGCCAACAATGGAAAAGTGACAAATAAGGTCAAAATATTGATGAAACTATTCATTTGGAATGGATTTCAACTTTCTTTTCAATCCGTCTATTTTGGTTTGAATAACTGCGATTTTTTGGTCTACCTCTTTACGCAAAGAATCTGCACCTTTGGATCTAGCAAAAAAACTAAGATTTGTTTCCATTTGAATTGCCTCTGCATTCAATTGATCAATTTGTTTTCGTATCAATGATTTTTCTCGCTGAATGAGGTTACTTCTATCGCTTCCTTCAAGTACCGAATCAAATTTCGCTTTGAATAAAATTAATTCTTTTTCAGCCGAGTCAATTTGAAGCTTATCATATTGATTATCAATTGCTTTCTTAAATTCTTGATTAACTTCATCCCGTTTATCGGCCGGTACGTGACCTATTGATTTAAAAGTATCACTGAATTCTTTGAGCGCCCTCAGATTTTCAACTTTATCCTCTGATGCTTCGAAAGAAGCAATTCTTTCAATTAATTCTTTTTTGGCATTAAAATTTGATTCAAGTTCAGTTTGTTGTTCCTTCATACTGTTTTCACGTGCATTGAAAAACACATCGCAAACTGCACGAAATTCTATCCACAATTTATTCTCAAATTTCTGTCCGGCATTTCCCGCTAACTTCCATTCTTTTTGAAGTCGAATTAACTTTTCTGAAGTTGATTTCCAGTCGGTTGAATCTTGAATTTCTTTCGCTTTATCGATTAGTTCGCGTTTTTTTTCTACAACAATTTTTTGTTGTTCTTCAATTGACTTATTAAATGCTTTTTTGGCCGTAAAGAAAACATCACATTGAGCACGAAAGTCCTTCCAAACTTCATCGTTTTCCTTTCGAGGTGCTTGTCCAATGGTCTTCCATTCTTCTTGTAACTTTAATACTTTTTGAGTGGCCTGATCCCATAGTTTAGACTGATTCAATGACTCGAGGTCAGAATTAACCTCTTGAAGTTTAAGAATGAATCCTTTCTTCTTCTCTAAATTATCCAACTGTGTATTTCTACGCTCGTTGTAGTGTTGATTTATTTTTTCATAGACAGCACGAACTGCATCCCAATACGAAGATTTTAATTTTTCCCATTCTTCATTCTGAACAGGACCAATTTCTTCCCACTCATTCTGCAAGGTTTTTAATGCAGATTCCATATCACGGATATTTGCAGAATTCTTTAAGTTCTCAAGCTGATTTATTAAAGCAAGCTTCAGCTGAGTATTTCTGTGATAATCATGATCCTTCAGTTCACGGTAAATCTTCATGTTGTGAAAAAATATTTCCAACATTCTCGAATAATCTCGTTGAACCTCATCTCGTTTATCGCGAGGAATATCACCAACTTTTTTCCACGTTTCGTGAATTTCTTTCTGCGCATTGTATGCAGCACCGATATTTTCCTCGTTTTCAACTACTTCTTGAAGTCTCTGTATGAGAGATTTCTTCAAACGCAAGTTTTCCTTTTCGAGAGCATCTCTAAGAGTCTTTTGTTCATTTCTTTTTTTCTTAAAAGCATCATAAACAGCATAAAAAGATTCTTTAAGTGGCGTAAAGTCTTGCGGTTCATACGTGGAACCTTCTTCAATGGCATTCAATGCGTTGACTTGATCTTTTCTTTCTTCCTCTAGTAAAAAATCATCAAATTTTGTCTTAATTTCTTGTGCTTCTCTGCCTAGACTGATTAAATCATCTGCTTGTAATAGAGCGTTAATTTCTTGAACAAAAGGGATTGTCTCCATAAAAGTCAAATTATACAGTTTGATTCATTTCAAAATTGGTAAGCGATACAAATTGTTGCATTCTATTATCCATATCTTCCTCGGTAATTTCAGTAAGGCGCGTTGTACCAAATTTTTCAACGCTAAAGGATGCCAAGGCTGATCCGGCAATAATTGCTCTTTTCATGTTTTCAAAGGAAATATCATCAGTTGATGCGAGATATCCCATGAACCCGCCAGCAAATGTATCTCCTGCTCCAGTTGGATCAAATACTTCTTCCAACGGCAATGCAGGAGCAAAAAACACTTTATCATCACTAAATAACAATGCACCATGCTCACCCTTTTTAATAATCAAAATTTTAGGCCCCATCGCTCGTATTACTTTAGAAGCTTTCAT
>JBIIHD010000219.1:0-3607 GCA_044236095.1 Crocinitomicaceae bacterium
AGATCAGCTTTTTGTAAAGTGGACAGATTATTCAATGCATCCTGACCATTCAGAAAAGAAGAAACATGATGGCCTTCCAGTTCTAAATTGAGTTTAATTAATTCATTTAGGCTGGATTCATCTTCTACCAAACCGATTTGTGGCATAACAAAGAATTTACACAAAAATACATTTTATCAACGTATTTCAAATGGGATTGTGTTTCTTTGTGATTTCAACAAATATAAAATGGCTCTTTCTTCCAATCAACTTCGACAGTTCATACAAAATTTAGGATTTCAAAACTTGAATGAGCTTCAACATGGTATACTGAATTCAAAAAGTAAAAATCGAATACTTTTGTCTCAAACGGGATCTGGTAAAACAGTTGGGTTTTTATTACCGTTGATTGCTGAAATTCAAGTCGAGTCAGCAGATCTGCAAGCGTTAATTATTGCACCGACACGAGAATTGGCAGTTCAAATTGAACAAGTTTTCAAATCTATAAAATCAGGTTTGAAAATCACCACGTGTTATGGTGGTCATTCCGTGCAGGTTGAACGAAAAAGTTTGGAGGGAAAAACTCAAGTTGTGATTGGAACCCCGGGAAGAATTTGTGATCACATTGATAGAGGACGCTTGGATTTGAAGCATGTTAAGTCTTTGGTGATCGATGAATACGATAAATGTCTTGAATTTGGTTTTTTGGATCAATTGGCTTTTATCACGGACGAATTGATACGTTTGGACTGCGTTACTTTGGTTTCAGCAACTGAATTAGCCGAAATACCGTCATTTTTTCCTGTTCAAGATTTTGAAACTTTCAATTACCTTCGCGCTCATTCAGAACCTGATTTTGTTAAATGGAGGGTAACTGTAAGTCCTGACTCAAAATTTACGGGACTGCTACAATTATTGACTTCATTCAGGGGAGAACAAGCTATTGTCTTTTGTAATTTCAGAGAAGCAACCGAAAAAATTGTTGAGTTTTTAACTGAAAATGAATATCCGGCTGTGTTTTATCATGGTGGAATGGAACAGGATGATCGTGAGAGAGCATTATTGAAATTCAGAAATGGCAGCGAACACACATTAGTTTGCACAGACCTTGGTTCGCGTGGATTGGATATACCCGAAATCAAACACGTAGTTCATTTTCAATATCCACATTCTGAGGAAGCATTTACGCATCGAAATGGTCGAACGGCGCGAATTCAAAAACAAGGAAATATTTATTTGATGGTTAATACAGGAGAACCTGTTCCTGATTACATTGAATTGCCGTCAGATGAATTTGTGATTATTGATAAAACCATTGCGCCTATTGAGTCAGATTGGATTACATTGTATTTCAGTGGCGGCAAGAAAAATAAAATAAATAAGGTAGATTTGGTTGGATTTTTACTCCAAAAAAGTGGTATAGCTAAGGAGGAAATTGGTTTAATATCAGTTCTTGATTTTTCTTCCTTTGTTGCTGTCAAACGTGTGAGAGTTTCTATGATTTTGAAGCGAATTCAAGGAGAGAAAATTAAGGGACAAAAATTAAAGATTATGATTGCGCGTTAATCGAATGAGGGAATCTCTTAATTCTATTCAAGAAAATCTTATCTTTGTTGTGAATTTTAACCTATGAATTACAAAAGAATCCTACTCAAGCTTAGCGGCGAATCCCTTATGGGAAATAAACAATTTGGAATTGACAATGACAGATTGGCTCAATACGCCACTCAAATCAAAGAAATTGTAGAACAAGGTGTTGAAGTTGCTATTGTAATTGGTGGAGGTAATATTTTTCGAGGAGTTCAGGCTGAGGAAGGTGGAATGGATCGCACACATGGTGATTACATGGGAATGTTAGCAACGATGATCAACTCTATGGCACTTCAAGCTTCTTTAGAATCTGTCGGTGTTAAAACACGATTAATGTCAGCCATTGAAATGCGTGAAATTTCAGAACCTTTTGTTAGACGAAGAGCAGTTAGACACTTGGAAAAAGGTCGTGTTGTGATATTTGGAGCAGGAACAGGTAATCCCTTTTTCACGACTGATTCAGCGGCTTCACTGCGTGCAATTGAAATCAATGCCGATGTGATTTTAAAAGGAACTCGTGTTGATGGAATTTACACAGCAGACCCTGAAAAAGATAAAACAGCAACCAAATTTGATTTTATATCGTTTGATGATGCCTACAGTAAAGGATTGAAAGTGATGGACATGACTGCATTTACCTTGTGTAAAGAAAATAATTTGCCTATCATTGTTTTTGATATGGATACAGCCGGAAATTTAAAGAAATTAATTGATGGCGAGCAAGTTGGAACGATTGTAAGAAACTAATAGACTGAAAAATGACTGAAGATTTAGATTTAATTTTTGACGAGTTTAAAAGTTCAAATTCAAAAACCTTAACGCATTTAGAAAACGAACTTTCACGCATTCGAGCAGGTAAAGCAACGCCAGCCATGTTGAATGGAGTTATGGTGGAATACTACGGTTCACCAACGCCAATCCAGCAAGTTGCGAATGTTTCAACTATGGATGCACGAACAATAACTGTTCAGCCATGGGAGAAAAATATGTTGAATGACATAGCAAAAGGGATCATGAATGCCAATTTGGGATTAAATCCTCAAAACAATGGTGAAGTTTTATTAATCGCTGTTCCGCCTCTTACTGAAGAAAGAAGACGTGACTTGGTGAAAAAAGCAAAAGCGGAAGGTGAACATGCCAAAGTGGGTATTCGAAATCACCGCAAAGATGCTATGGATATGATCAAAGACTTGAAAAATGAAGGTTTATCAGAAGACTTAGCAAAGGATTCAGAAGAAGAAATTCAGCAAATTACAAACGGATTTATCAAAAAAATAGATGATCTTCTCGAACTAAAAGAGAAGGATATCATGACGGTTTAGGTCAATTTTTTTAGTGTTTTCTATTTGTTAAAAGAGAATATTCAACATTAAATTCTGCTGCATATTCCGTCGGAAAAAAGACAGACTCCTCTTTATTTGTTGTAATTGTAATTCCATCTCTAAAGGAATAATACGTTTTTAGAACCTTTTGGGGATTAAAAGTCTTGATGTCTTGTAGATTAATTTCAGTATACTCAAAATCAACTCCACCAATAGTTTTGATATCGGTTGATACTGGAAAGTTCTTAATTCTATCGTTTATGTACACATCCTTTTGATTAGCATATAATTTTTCTCGACCAGTCGCTACTTTTATTAGTCTATGGAATACTAAAAGGTAAATCTTTTCTTCTGTCATTCCCACAATTGCAAATCGACCATGGGTAACAATCTTGCTCGAATTAAAAAATGGCTCTCTTCGAATAATATTTTTAATTTTTTTGTAGAATTTTAAGTTAGGGATTAATGTCAGTCTAAGAGCGAATAAAATAATTATTAAAAAAAATAAACCTATATAAACATTAATTAACATAGGTAAAAAAACTAACAAACATGAAATGCCAATTAAAATAATTTTTCCTAATTTGGGTAAAGAAACATCTTGTTTGGGTTTTAAAAATCGCATAAATTTATTTTTATGATAACGAAAGGAATAATTTCTATTCAAATTTCACATACGGATTTTCCTTGCGAAGATCTTTCAATTCTGCCCATTT
>JBIIHD010000218.1:0-3607 GCA_044236095.1 Crocinitomicaceae bacterium
AAAAAGGCGCAATCAAAGTAAATACATTAGATTATTCAACAAATATTCCTGGAATTTTTGCGATTGGTGATGTTAATACGTACGAAAACAAATTAAAACTTATTCTTTGTGGTTTCCATGAAGGTACGTTGGCAGTTCAATCTGCCTTTGCGCAAATTCATCCGGAGAAAAAGAACGTTTTGAAATACACAACGGTGAACGGAGTTCAAGGATTCTAATCATGAAACTCGTCTTTGCCAGTCACAATGTAAACAAAGTCAAAGAGATTGCATCTCTCATGCCCGAAGGAATTGAATTATTATCTCTTTCCGATATCGGATTACATCAAGATATTGAAGAAACAGCCGATACTTTGGAGGGTAATTCTCAGTTAAAAGCTCAAACGATTTTTAAAAATACAGGGATTGCTTGCTTTGCTGACGATACAGGTCTTGAGGTTGAATCCTTGAATAATCAACCGGGAGTTTATTCGGCTCGATATGCCGGTGAACATAAAAGTGATATCGATAACATACAAAAATTATTGATTGAATTAGAGTCGAAAGAAAATCGAAAAGCTCAATTTAGGACAGTTATAACGTTAATATTGGAAGGAATCGAATATCAATTTGAAGGAATTGTTCATGGTAAAATAATGTCAGATAAGCGAGGTTCTTTAGGATTTGGTTACGATCCTGTGTTTGTTCCAGAAGGTGAAAGCAGAACCTTTGCAGAGATGAGTTTGTCTGAAAAAAATCTGTTTAGTCATCGTGCAAGAGCTTTAAGCAAAATGATTGATTTCTTAGTTGAGAATAGTAAGTAGTTTCTACATTATTTTTTTCCTTTTACCATTAACCCATTTTATCATTTCTAGAATCAAAATCATGATGACTGCAGAGATTGCTACGATAGTAAAATGTGTGAATCCTGGGTTTTTAAAACCAAATAATTTACTTAGATAATTGTTGTTTAGCAAAAAGAGCATCATTGCAATCGATACACAAATTATAATTAAAAGTGATGTGTTTTTCTCCAAAATAACACGAAAAATATTTCTGGTTTTTGAGAGGGTTGAAAGTATTAGAAGTATATTACCAAAAACTAATGCTGAAAAGGTTAACGCTCTAATCTCCGACTCGGTGTGCCCTTGTATGACCGAATAAAAATAAACGAATAATACCAGAGACAAAAGCAGGATTCCAATAAGTAAGCTTCGCATAATCTTTCGATAGCCAAAAAAGGTTTCGTTTGGATTTCTTGGTTTACGTTTCATAATTCCAAATTCTTCTTTTTCTGATTCGAATGCAAGTGAGCAAACCGGATCTATAATTAATTCTAGCATCACAATATGAAGTGGCATGAGTAAAATAGGTATTTGTGAAAAGAAGGCAGGAATTAGGGTTAATCCAACAATAGGTACATGTATCGCAAGAATATATGACATCGCTTTCTCGAGGTTATCTATGATTTTCCTTCCCGATCGAATGGCAGAAACTATGGTGTTGAAATCATCTTGTAATAAAACGAGTGCGGCAGATTCTCGAGCGACGTCTGTTCCTTTTTCGCCCATTGCTATTCCAATATCTGCGGCCTTCAAGGCAGGTGCATCATTTACACCGTCACCTGTCATTGCCACAATTTCTCCATTTGCTTTCAAGGCTCGAATAAGCTGAAGTTTTTGTTGTGGGATAATTCGGGCAAAAATATTAACTGATTTGATTTTTTCCTTTAATTCATTGTCATCCATCGATTGCAAATCTTGCCCTGTTAATACTTGATTAGTAATTTCAAGTCCGGCTTCTTTGGCAATACTAATAGCTGTCGATGGAAAATCTCCCGTTATCATGATTACTTTGATACCGGCTTCTTTGCATTCTTTTACAGCATTTGGTACTTCTTGTCTGATTGGATCTTCAAAGGCTATAAGTCCCAAAAATTCAAATGGAAATTCATGCTGATTTAAAGGTAAATCATTGGAAGCCCATTTTGCTTCTGCTAATCCAAGAACTCGTTGTCCTTTTTTCGCCATGTTATGCACCGAATTTAATATTGCTTTTTTACGATGGTCATCGAGTTTACATAAATTGAGGATAGTTTCCGGCGCGCCTTTACAACACACTTTTTTTTCACCATTCGGTAGCCGTAGAACTCGAGTCATCGCCGTTAACTCATTGGTAAGAAGGAATTCTTTCTCGAGCTCAATGTATGCAATTTCTTGATAGCTTAATTTATTAAAACATGCTACGATTGCCTTTTCCATGGGGTCAATGGTTTGTTTGTGAGATGCATAATAAGCAGTCTGTAAAAGAAGTTCAATGCTTTTTGAGTGGGAATGAAATTCATTTTTATCTACAAGTTGATCTTTGGCATAGACAGATGATATTTCCATTTTATTTTGTGTAATTGTACCTGTTTTATCTACACATAGGACAGTTATGGATCCTAATGTTTCTATAGCTGCTGATTTCCTAGTGAGCAAATTGATTTTTGATAAACGCCATGCCCCGATCGATAAAAAAACGGTTAGAACTACCGGGAATTCTTCTGGTAACATGGCCATTGCTGTTGCCAGACCATTCAACAAAGCTTGGAGAAAATGATCGCGAGTAATAAAATGGGCAATTGTAACAATGAGACTGAGAGAGATTCCTACAACAAAAAGTTTTTGAATGAGTTTTCTCATATCCTTCTGCAGTTTTGATTTTTCTTGTTTAATTTCCTGAAGCGATTTTCCGATTTTCCCAAATTCAGTATTGCTCCCTGTATTTTTTACTTGTATGAAGGCCCGTCCATGAACGACAAGAGTTCCACTGTAAACGATTGATTCAGAATCATTCATTGGTGATACAATATTTTTAGAAACTGGCATGGATTCTCCTGAGAGCAATGATTCATCGACACTGAGATTAGAATGTTCGATAATTTTACCATCGGCAGCAATCCTATCTCCTTCGTGAATTATTAAGATATCATCGGGAACGACTTCTCTAGCAGCAATTCGGCATTCTTTTCCATTGCGAATTACATGTGCTCGAGGTGAGGCTAATTTTTTAAGAGCTTCGAGTGCTTTTTCAGATTTATTATATTGATAAAATGTTATGAAAATAATGACAAAAACCCAGCTTAATAGAACGATTCCCTCTGAATATTTTCCGAGAAGTAGATAAAGTGAACCACAGCTAAGGAGCAAAATAAACATGGGCTCTTTAATTACTTCATGTGCAATTTGGAGAATGTTTTTTGTATTTTCTCCTTTTAATTCATTTAATCCAAATTCACGAAGCTTTTCGGCCACTGATTTCGAATTTAGCCCATTTAGTAATGGATTTTCCATTTTTCCTCAAATTAATATCAGAGGTCAATTTATTAGTTATTGATAGAAATTGTTTTACTTTTAGCAAAAATTAATTTGTAAGAAAAGTCAATTTAAGTGACTTCGAAATGACTTAGATTTCTAAATCTACCTGGAAATTAAATTCCTTATTTCTTTAGAGATAAGAGATAGTTTTCAAATTGAATTATGCTAGCGAGAGATTTAGTTTTTAAAGTTTTATAATTGTGAATTTTTCGCCAAGATATTACAACGTAAATCAAATATAGCATGGATACTCCAGCCATTATTTCGATG
>JBIIHD010000220.1:0-3604 GCA_044236095.1 Crocinitomicaceae bacterium
GTTACATAGAAAGAAATTAAACTTAATTGAAATACATCTAAGCGGAATTGTTTATTTTGCATTAAAATTTGATTCGACATGTGGTCATTAAACGGAAAAGCTATTAATCCTTCAAAAGGAGCATCAATAAAATGGGAAGATCATCGTTATTTTGCGCTTGAATATCAAGGTAAGACATTTCACGGTGAAATTTTGGATAATGATTTGGAAAACAATCGTCTACTACTCAAAATAAACCATGCTATTTATGAAATAAATCGCAAAGGTAATTTAGATGATCTGATTGCCTCATTAGGTATGGACAAGCCTAAAATCAAACGAATCAAAGAACTTCAAGCTCCAATGCCAGGTAGGATTTTACAGCTTTTTGTTGTCGAAGGTCAAGAAGTAAAAGTAGGTGATTCGATTCTATCACTTGAAGCGATGAAAATGGAAAATGTGCTAAAGTCGGATGGTATAGGTATTGTCAAAAATATTCAAGTACAGCTTGGCGCAGTAGTGGACAAGGGGACTGTTCTTATCGAATTTGAATAATCTCGAAAATATCGCCACTCATGAGTTTTATATGCGAAGATGCATTAATCTGGCGCGTTTAGGAGGAGCTTATGTATTTCCAAATCCACTCGTGGGCTGTGTTATTGTTAAAAATGGAAAAGTTATTGGTGAGGGTTACCACAAAATGTTCGGAGAAGAGCATGCTGAGGTAAATGCTGTGGCTTCCGTTGAGGAAAAAAGTGAGATAGAAGGTTCAACGGTTTACGTTTCATTAGAACCATGTTCTCATTTTGGGAAAACGTCACCTTGCTCAGATTTATTGATACAACTGAAAGTCAAGGAGGTAATAATTGGCTGCGTTGATTTAAACCCTAAAGTTGCTGGTAAGGGAATTGAAAAATTAAAACGTGCTGGAATTATTGTCTATGCCGGTATTTTAGAAGAAGAATGTAGATTTTTAAACAAGCGATTTTTTACCTTCCATGAGAAACAACGACCTTATGTAATCTTAAAATGGGCCCAAACTTTGGATGGTTTTCTGGATCGTTCAAGGTTAGAAAATGAACAAGGGATTAATTGGATTTCTGCTCCTGAAACCAAATCCTTAGTTCATAAATGGAGGTCACTAGAACATGCAATTTTGGTCGGGCGTAATACTATAATTCATGATAATCCATCTCTCACGGTAAGAGAATTTCACGGTAAAAATCCAACTCGAATCGTCATTGACAGCCAACTTCAGTTGAAAAATGACATGAATATTTTTTCCAAGGACGCACCCACAATTATTTTCAATCGTTTGAGGAATCATATAAATAACAATGTTGAATGGGTAAAAATACCTGAAACAAGTACAGCGAATATTCTAACTGAATTATATAATCGCGGGATTCAATCTGTTTTTGTAGAGGGTGGGAGTAGAACCCTTCAATATTTTATTGTAGATAACGTTTGGGATGAGGCTCGTGTAATTGTAGGTGATAAGAAGTTTCATGATGGTGTAAAAGCTCCGGTCATAAGCAAGGTTCCGACAGAAACACAGAAATTTGGTGAGGATATTATTTATTATTACTATAGAAAATGATTGCATTACTTGGAGCGATTTTTTTTTCAAGCCTGATATTCGTTTTATTTAAGCTTTTTCCAAAGTTTGGAATTGATACCTTTCAAGCAATTGTATTCAATTATTTTACTGCTTGTATTTGTGGTTTCGTTTTATATGGAAATACTTGGAATACTTCAGCTATGAATGATTTAGAATGGTTTTATGCAGCGTTAATTTGTGGATTTTTATTCATTTCATTGTTCGTGATAATGGGAAAAAGCTCACAAATTAATGGAGTAGCGATGACTTCTGTTGCAGTAAAAATGAGCATGGCTGTGAGTGCAATTTGTATCGGTTATAGTGAATCTTTTAGTTGGATTAAAATTGGTGGGATAATTTTAGCCATAATGGGTGTTTTACTAGTTTCATTTGACAAATCAAAATCTTCTAAAGATTCTGCAATATGGATGCTTTTTATATTGTTTTTTGGCAGCGGTTTACTTGATTTTGCTTTGAATTATGTCCAAAAACATTTACTTACCTACCTTTCAGCATCTTTGTTCTCTGCAATTGGTTTTGGCATCGCCGGTATATTTGGCATATTTATTTTAATACAATCGTTATTGAGAAAGCAAACGAAAGTATCTTTTAAAAATATAATTGCGGGTGTTTGCTTGGGAATTCCGAATTTTTTCTCAATCTATTTATTAATTACCGCTTATTCTTCAACTGGATGGAGTGACTCTACTGTATTAGCAATTGTTAATGTAAGTATTGTGGTAATTTCTGCTATTCTTGGTTTTATTGCCTTCAAAGAATCAGTTTCCAAACAAAAATTATTAGGTCTGCTTAGTGCGGTTTTTGCTATCGGAATGTTATATTGGGCAAATTTCTAATTAACGAATCAAAGTCAAGAATCCATGTCCTGAAAATTCTTCGCCGTTAAGTGCTTTTGCTTTGTATTTATAGAAATAAGTTCCATCCGTAGCATCTGATCCATCATCAGTTTTTCCATCCCAACCTCCTGCTAAATCAGTAATTTTTGTCATTACATTTCCCCAACGATTAAGGATAATTAAGTCAATGCTTGCCATGTTTTCAGTTTGAACCATCCAAATTTCATTTTCTCCATCCTCGTTTGGTGTAAATACATTTGGAACGAAGATCCATGGTTCTGCTTCAACTGTTATAACGACTGACATTGAATCAGCACATAATCCATTAGAAGCAATTAACCAAACGGTATACACTCCCATAGTTTCATAAATCGTCTGTTGTGAGCTTAAGTCTTGAGCCACAGCTCCTAATCCGTTCCCAAAATCCCAAACAAAATTGGTTGCATTTTGACTTGTATTAATAAAATCAACTGTCAAAGGAACTGTTCCCTCTGTTGGGCTTGCAGTAAATTGTGCTAATGGCAATGGAAGTCCGGTTACTACCACGGTTGCCGATCCTGAACAGCCATTTGCATCCGTTCCTGTGACTGTATATGTCATAGTACTATTAACGGGAAATGCCTGCCCATCGATGACACCATTGGTCCAAGTGTAAGATCCGCTCGATCCAGCACCGCTTCCTTCAAGCGTAACTTGATCTCCTACACAAACTGATTGAGGGTTGCCCGCTGAGATAGTTGGTAATTGATTGACAATGATTGACATGGTTGCTATTGTGGCACATTGATTACTAGCGGGGGTGAAAGTATATGAAGTGCTAGTCAAATTATTTATTGCCGGAGACCAAACCCCTAGGATCCCGTTGATCGAAGAATTAGGAAGTGAAAATCCCTCACCTGAACAAATGGGTGGTATTTCAGAAAATTGAGGCGTTGATGGAGAGTTAACTTGTATGGTCATGGTTTGTGAACTAGCACATTGACCTGAATTTGGTACAAACGTGTAAGTGTTCGAACCACTAATTCCAGTGTTTATACCTGGTGGGCCCCAGACACCACTAATTCCTTCTATAGAGGTGTTAGTAAAAGATGTTGCTAGTTCTCCTTGACAAAAAGGGCCAAGTTGATTGAATGTGGGAATTGTTTGTGCGGCTATGTTAATAGTCATT
>JBIIHD010000221.1:0-3597 GCA_044236095.1 Crocinitomicaceae bacterium
CACGGATTCTTCTTTTTGTTGCATCGATTCATCTGAAGAAAGTCGATCTAAAACCTTATTTAATTCGGCTCGTTCAAACCACATTCCATTGCAGGATGGGCAATAATTAAAGTAAAAACCTAGTCGTTCTGTTTGCTCTAATCTTATTTTTTTGCATGCTGGACAATTCATGTTTTTTTGTTAAAGTTAAATTCCAAACATTTAGAATCGTTTTATAAATTCAATTTGCTTTTACATTTTTACGCTTCAATTTACTAAAAAGAGTAAATTTGCACAAATTTTAAAATCATGAAAAACGTTGCAGTTATCGGTGCAGGAACAATGGGCAATGGAATTGCTCACGTATTCGCACAATTCGGATATAAAGTAAATTTAATAGATGTTTCAGCCCAAGCACTTGAAAAAGCAATCATCACGATTTCAAAAAATTTAGATCGACAAGTCGCTAAGGGCTCACTAAGTGAAGAAGAAAAATCAGCTACATTGAACAATTTGACGACATTTACTGCAGTTAAAGATGGTGTTCAAGAAGTTCAACTTGTGGTTGAGGCTGCCACAGAAAATATTGATTTAAAATTAAAAATTTTCAAAGAATTAGATGAAGTTACGGATCCATCTGTCATTTTGGCTACGAATACTTCTTCTATTTCGATTACTAAAATTGCTTCTGTTACGAATCGAGCAGATAAAGTGATTGGAATGCATTTCATGAATCCTGTTCCTGTGATGAAATTAGTTGAAATCATCCGTGGATATTCTACTTCCGATGAAGTGACAGAATTAATCATGGAAACATCTCGAAAGTTAGCGAAAGTTCCCGTTGAGGTGAACGATTATCCTGGCTTTGTAGCAAATCGTATTTTAATGCCAATGATTAATGAAGCAATTTACACTTTATATGAAGGAGTTGCTGGTGTTGAAGAAATTGATACCGTAATGAAATTGGGTATGGCTCATCCAATGGGACCACTGCAATTAGCAGATTTCATTGGATTGGATGTTTGTTTGGCGATTCTTCAAGTACTTCATGAAGGTTTTGGAAATCCAAAATATGCACCTTGTCCCCTACTCGTTAACATGGTAACTGCTGGTAAAAAAGGAGTGAAATCTGGTGAAGGTTTCTACTCTTGGACACACGGAACCAAAGATTTAATTGTTGCCGACAATTTCAAGAAGTAACTTACTCAATCTTACTTTTTCCTTTTCAATTCCTTTTTTTGATTAGTTATTTTAGTAAATGAATTTGAATTTCTAAATTTCTAAATTCAAAAAACGGATGAAAATTTTTGATCCACCTCTTTTAACCAGCTAAAAATTCTTTGAGAATTACATTTCATACCAACAAAAGCGTGCAACAATAATTTGAGAAATAACTTTAATGATCAGGTATCATTGGTATTTAAAAAATTATTATTCTATATCCTTTTTTAGAATTAGAAAGTAAGTACACTCCTACGGGATATTTTAACTGTACGAGAGTTTCAGCTGGAGAAATAGATCTCAATTTCTTCCCAAAAGAATCATATAAAGCCCAATGATTTGCCGATACATTCAACCATCCATTTGGTAGCTTGTATCATCTTATCCTGCCTTTCCTCTGTGCCATATAAATCACAAACCCAACAACCGGAACAAACAAAATTAGGATTAGATACGTGAGCCGTTGTGTATCTGAAATGCCTTTTTCACGAAATAGCATGACAGCACCAATTGGAACTAAAACTAGAGAAAACAAAATAAGACTTGGAAGCACATAACTGAGTGCAAGGCCGAATTTGTTTGTTTCTCTTATATTTCGGTAGTTGCTTAGTCTATGTGTTTGAAGACTGTCCTCAAGAGAGGCAAGTTTATTTGACCATAAGCACGCACAATAATCGTCTTCGAAGGTTGGGAAATTCTTCTTAGATGAATGCTTAAAACGTAGTTCGTTTGAATTAACTATAATTAGGTCAGTCATCTTTTTTTCTCGAATGACCGAATAAACATCTGCTTCAACGCAGGGAGTTGGTTTTTTCGGCGAACAGCTCGCGACTAGAATTAGAATAAGTAATAAAAATAATGTGTTTTTGCTCATGATTGCGAAGATAATTTAGAAAATTTAATGGCTCTATTTTTTTTGATTAATTCGTTTAATTAGGTCATTTAATACCTCTGGATCATTTACATCATCAATTTTAAGTTCCCTATTACAATCCTTATTCATTGAATTAAGGATTGGATCCTCAAAAGATTTTGATAAACGCTTAAAATCTTCACTTATCCACCAAAAATTGATCGCTATGAGAATAACACTAACTGTAGTAATTGATACTGAGAAAATAGTCAAAACCTTGATTACCTCAAAATCTTTAGAAAACAGTAAAATAATAATTTGTATAATACCTAAGCTCAAGATTAATGTAATCAAACGTGAAATCCATTTAAATGTTCTTGACAATTTATAGAATATTTCTCTCATAATTTTTGTGTTTGTAATTAAAAGTAGTATTTTTTTGAAAAAATGAACTATCAACAACTTGAAAAAATCTTAGGACCACCGATAATGAACCAAGCATTGAAACCAGTTAGGGCGGAATTGCCTCAAATCAATATTATTTAGATCTTTATAGCTCTTGGTATTGGCTTTTTTTATTAAAGGTGTGATGTACTTTTTAATTGAAAATCAAATAATCCAATTAAAGAAAGTTGAGGTAAAAAAATGAAATTAACTTTACCGAGATTTAAATTTAGTAATAGAGGATAGGTCCAATATGTTGCCATATTTGTAGATGATACCATTCTTTTCCAAATAGAAGAAAAATCATTCAGACCTTGGATGCTAGAAAGAATTTGAACCTCAATATTGCGTATCGCAATATGCAATAAAAAGTTGATATCGAACTTCTAGTAATTCCAAATAAGCTTCTTTTAGTTCATCAGAAAGGAAAGATTGCTGAATCCATTCAACTGCTTTGACTTTGTTTTTTGCCATGATTAAACTTTTAAAGTCGTTGAGTGAACTAAGGTAATGGGTGTATCTTGTATTTATATCGCCTATCGCGATACGCAATATTGAATAAAATGAAAGCTCAAAGTCAACATTTAAAACCACAAGATGTGGTGCTATTACTTAACCAAAATTAGTTTTAAGTATTCCACTTAATTATTCACTATTTGAGGGGATTATGTTTACATTTGCATTAAAATATAATTTTCGTACAACATTAAAATATAATTTAAGCGCAACACTAAAATATAATTTACGTACAACGTTAACTTATAGAATTAAAGCAAATAAATACTATGGCAACTCCGCAAGAGAAATTAGCAAATGCACTGGAACACTTGAAGTCTTTACAGGATAAAGGTGTTCTTGCTTTTCGTCATGCTGATTTTTCTCGTATGGATCGCGAAATTTTAATGAAGCATAATTTTCTGGAAGAGGTGCTTCGAGGTTGGTACATTGCAACTCCGAATGATCGAAAGAAGGGCGACAGTACAGCCTGGTTCACTTCGTTCTGGGGATTTACTGCTCAATACTTGTCGCATCGTTTTGGTGAAAATTATTGCCTTTCTGTAGAACAATCTTTATCCATTCATGTGGGGAATGAAACGATT
>JBIIHD010000223.1:0-3574 GCA_044236095.1 Crocinitomicaceae bacterium
TATCAGGCGAATACCAAGCGTAAATTCGAGTTGAGTCATTTTTTTGGTAGATTGCCTTCCTGCATTCGTACCCACATATTGTTCTTTTATTTTCGGTAATTTTCCAATTACGTTGGGGCAACGAGTCTTTTATAAAGGTATTTTGACCAAATAAATTAAAAATGATTAATTGGTTGTTTGAGTTAAGTGATTGTTGATAACTGTTTTTACTAGTCATCCATCCCATTGGGTCTTGAACATCACTGAGAATTGGTTTAAAAACAGAAACAGTATCATTGAAGAAAAATGAAAAAGACTCCATTTTTATTTTGTTGTCTTCCGTAATCATTCTTTTCATACGAGCATCTTTATACCGCTTCTCGAGATTAGTTCTACGTTCATAAACAATCTTGCCCGATGTAATTACTCCTTGAGCAAAACTTAATTCACACCAACTTAATGCAATAAAAAGTAAGGATATATTAATGCCAACCTTTAAACTCATCTTCTTTGGTTTTATTATTATTAAATTTATATGTAAGTCTTACTAGAAAATAACGTGTAATTATTTGAGTAAAATTATCGGTTACGATATTTCCGTTTATTAGTCTCTGTAGATTAAGATTCTGGTTAAAAATATCATTGGCACAAAACGCTACAATTAAGTTTTCTGTAGATAAAAATGCTTTTGAAATTTCTGAATTAACCACAAAAATATTTCTGTTGAATCCGGAAGCTCTTCTTGAGTTTATAACGTATTTACCGTCTGCCTTGAATTTAAAATGATAGGGAAGCTGCCATTCAAAATCTAACTTGTACGTTTGCATAGTAAAAGGTGTGTTTGAGGCAGATGCTAAAGAACTTATTGGACTAGTATAACTCAACTCTGCCCCAAGTGTAATTTCTAATGAATCTAATTTTAATTCAAAATCTGATCCACCGGCAATACTTCTATTATGAGTGATATTTTCTTCATTATTAATGAAGTTGGTGTATCTCATGTAGGATGCATTCATATTTGGATTAATCTCAAACTTTCTATTGAAAATTGGGTAGCCAAATCCGGCAAATAAATTCGCAAAAATATTGCCATCTACATTAACTGTTTTTGATTCTGTTTGACCATATTGGTTAAACGTAGTGGAATTAGCAAATGCATTATTGGTAACAGACGCATTCAATCCACTCCAAATGTATTTGCCACTCATAGCCGACCAAGTATTAAAATTCATTCGAATATTATGAATGTAATTTGGGACTAAGTCAGGATTACCTTTTTGAATTCTATTCGGATTTGTATTGTCAGGCACTGGCTGTAAATCATTGATGCTCGGTTGTTGAGAGTTTGTTGTATAAAAAACACTAAATCGCTTGCTTATACTTGGTTTGAATTGATAACTAAATTGAGGTAAGAAATTATTGATATTTTGGGGTATAACAGTATCCAGAATAAGATTGCGATTATTGATCGTGATATTTCGAAATCCAATTCCCCCAGTTAATGTATGTTTTCGATCTTCATAAATTCCGATTAACGTCGCACGATTTTGATAACGAACATTATCAAAATTATTCGAGAAAAAAGTATTTTCAAATGTAAAATTACCTGTTGTCAAATCTTTATCGAAAGTTCTCTTATCTTGTTTATTGTCTCCGAACTCGTATAGATATTCAAATTGGGTTTTTATTTTTTTTGTGATCGGTTCGGTATACGTCAAGATACCATAATGATTTATGGATGAATTGTTATTTTTTTTCTTTTGCTGAAAATTTGTGTCTAAAATGGAAGTATAATCATAAGCTGACGTATTGTATAAATCACCATTTGTTTCGTTATCAGAAAAGTTCATGATATATTTTAATTCTAATTCACGCTTTGGTTTTTTGAATTTCCTTCTCAATAATGCTTCAGAATTACTTGTTACTCCCTTTGATTCAGAGGTGTTTCTAATAATAGTTGAAAGTGAACGCTGTTGTGTTTCACCAATAAAATCAGATACATTTGTATTATCCGTTGTTGCACCATCAAAATTGATATTTGGTTTTAGTTCAAGAAAGGTCAATGAATCAAGATTGGTAGAAAAATTAAGATTAAAGCGGTGGGAATTATTTGTGGAGATATTATTAGAAGAATCTTTTGTAAAATAGGTCGTATCAGTTAAGAAATATTGAGAATAACTTGAACTAACCGCATTAAGTCGATTGTCATAATAAGCATAATTAAATCCTATTTTACCCGTTTTCCCAACTTTGTCTGAAAAGTAAATTCCAGCTTTAATTGTTTTTGGTATACCACTGGTATTATTAGTATTTCTTTGATTCCAATCGTTCATTCCGGATGAATTTCGTTCATTTTCAAGACCAAACTTGTTCATGTCTCCCCATTTAAAGTTTGACTTGGGTGTATTTGATCCTAAAAGGAATACAGAAATTTTTTGTTTCCCTTTAAATTTATTGGCTAGAACCTCGGTTTCATAAAAGGGATTATCCGCAAATACTCCAAAATCAGTGGCACCGGATATTTTTCCAAAATATCCTTTTTTAGCATCTTCTTTCAGTTTGAGATCCAATACCTGGATTTTATTATCTTCACCAGCCTTGGCATTTTCTTTCTCCTTTTCATAAATTTGAACAGATTCAACGCCTTTTGCTCCTAAATTCCTTGTTGCAATGGTTGGATCTGATCCGAAAAACTCATCTCCATCAACCAATACCTGACTAATTTGTTTTCCCTGCGAGGTTATAGAACCGTTTTCATCCACTTTAATACCCGGAAGTTTTTTAAGTAAATCTTCTACTACCGCGTTTTCATTGACTTTAAAGGAGTCTGCCGAAAAAACTAGGGTGTCTCCTCGATAGAAAATTGCACTTTTGTTTGAAAATATAACAATTTCTTCAAGCTGTTTTGATTTTGCAGACATTTTGATTGATGGAATATTGATGTCATTGTTTGAGTTGTTTCCAAAAATAAAATACGTTTTTTCATCATAACCTTTGTACTCAATGATTAAAGTGAATGAATCTGGTGGGAAACTATTCAATTTAAATCCACCCATTGCTTCTGTTCGAGTGTGCCCAAGTAATAATGAATCTTTAAATCGAACTGCTAAAACAGAGGCTTTTTCAAGAGGATTAATCCCAGTTGAATCGAAGACTCTTCCCGTTACGTTCATTTTTTGAGCATAATTGTGGAAAACGATAAGTAAAATAAAAGAAAAGAGAAGTTTATAGTTTAGTTTCATTTAAAAAGTTTAGATAATTTAACACGAAGCTATGGTTTTCTGTTCAAACAATTTCCCAAAACAATAAAAACTTTGATTTTTAATATGAAATTGATTCAAGTATATGATACTGAAATCCATCTTCTTCTTGAACACTGAAGTTAATCTTCAATAACTTACCTTTGTTCTCTGCTTTTGAAAGATTTTTGAGTGAGTCCGTCATCTCTTTAATAAATAAATTAGACCAATATCCACCTGAATTAGTATCTCCTACTCTCAGAATATTTTTCTCTTTAAAATCAGTGATTTCAATAAATTTTGTGGTGTATTGATTCCGTGTATTAACTAAATCCTCACAATCTTTAAAATTATGT
>JBIIHD010000222.1:0-3574 GCA_044236095.1 Crocinitomicaceae bacterium
AGTCTTTAAACTACCATAAAACAAATCAAGGTCAAGGATGGGTTGGTTTGCGTTTTCAAATGGAGGAAGAAAAAGTTCCAAATGACGTAATTCTTCATGTGAACATGCATGATACAAGTAACAAAATGCAGCAGGAAGCCCTGGGGATTCTTGGTGTAAATTTGATACATGCGTGCTATTTTCACAATGATAATCTCGATGACTTTCTGACTGACCTTACCCATCGTTTACCGCGTGACCGAATGGAAATCGATATGTTGCGTGTTTCAGGTCCCGATTTTGAAAATATTGATAATAGGATCATTGCTTTAAATTTAGTAAAACGAGGTTTTACGGACGCCACAATGTTTGATTTAGCTAAAAATGTTTTACAACCAGCAACTGCATTATACAAAAAAAATGTTTTATTGATGCGCGGTAGATTTCGTCCTGTAACTAAAGTTCATATTGACATGATTGAAAATGGACGGAAGCAGTTTTTGAAAGAATCTCAAGTAGATGCTAATAAATTAGAAGTGGTATTCGAATTGACTTTGAAGGATCTTACTGCTGACGGAAAAATTTCTGATAAAGATTTTGTAGATCGAGCCGAACTTCTTGGTTCTTTGGGATATACTGTGATGATTTCGAATTATCTTAAACATTATAAGATGATGGAATATCTTACCACAATAACCAAAGAAAAATTACTCGGAGTTATTTTGGGGGTCTATAATTTGAATTCGATCTTTGATGAACGTTATTATGATAATTTACCCGGTGGATTATTAGAAGCATTTGGCCGAGGTTTTGGGCATAATGTAAAGTTATTTGTTTATCCTGCTGTTAATGTAGAAGATGGTTCCTTGTATGATTTATCAAACTTTGAAATTGCTTCAAATTTGAAAGGTTTACTTGATTATATGAAGGCAAATGATAAAATGGTTTCTATTGAAGAGTATGATCCAAAGCTTTTGAGTATCTGGTCTGACGATGTGCTGAGTAAAATAAAATCAGGTTCGGTAAGTTGGGAAGAAGATGTTCCTTATGAAGTTGTGAAAGCAATTAAGTTTTTTGAATTATTCGGTTACCAAGCCAAAGTAGAATCCTAATATGCCACACATCAAAAATGCTTTAATTCGTTATCGTATTATTGATAAATGTATTCGCAACAAATACAAACCCTATCCTTCCAAACAAGAGTTGCGCGAAGCTTGTGAAGAAAATCTTTTTGGCTCCAATTACGGTGAGCATATTTGTGATTCAACAATCGAAAAAGATTTATTTAACATGCGAATGGAACATGATGCACCCATCAAATATAGTAAAAAAAATGGAGGGTATTTTTATGAAGATCCAAATTACTCAATCAACGATATTCCTTTAACTCAAGAAGACTTAGAATCGATTCAATTTGCTGTCAACACTCTGCAACAATTTCGAGATGTAGATATGTTCAAACAATTTGGACAAGCCATTGATAAAATTGTAGATCGCGTTACAATTGAATCAAAGCAAATTTTGAGTTCAGACAATCCAATTGTTCAATTTGAAACGGCATATTCATCAGGTGGAAATGAATTTTTACCGATAATTTATGAATGTATTATTCAGAAAAAGGAGGCGATTTTTAATTACAAAAGCTTCAAAGCCAAAGAGTTTACACAAAGAAATGTTTCACCTTTACTTCTAAAAGAATATCGAAATCGTTGGTATTTAATTTCCTTTGATTCATCAAAAGATGATATTATTACTTATGCGTTAGATCGGATGAGTGATGTTTATTCATCCTCAGAAACAGCCCAAATTCCAGTTGAATTTAATGCAAAGAATTATTTTGAATATTCTGTAGGCATTACCTCATACAAAGGCAAACCAGATTTGATCGAATTTACTGCTGAACCTGTTGCTTCAAAATATTTGGAATCACAGCCAATTCACCATTCGCAAAGCGCTATAAAAAGTACAAAAACCCAAACAACGTTTCAACTTACGGCATATATTTCTGAAGAGTTAATTCGAAATCTCCTAAGTTTTGGTGGGGAAATTGAAGTTATAAAACCCTTAGAATTAAGAAATATATTAAAGGAACGAATCACAGAAATGAATCGGAAATATTTCACAATTAGTTGAAATATTCATAAAATCCTAACAAATATTCATTTTAATTGGTTTTATCAAATGAATGTTTTAAATTCGTATCATAAAATTAAATTATTGCCTATAGATCATAGTTTTACTCCTTACTAAACAATACTTAAACAGGGAAAACTATGAATACTTCAATAACACTTGACGATCGCTCTTTAGTGCAAATGTACCTGGAAGGTGATGAAAATGCATTCAGAACATTATTATTTCGTCACAAAGATAGAATCTTCAAATTCATTAAATTAAAGGTTAAAGATAGCGATCTTGCGAATGATATTTTTCAAGATACTTTCATTAAAGTAATTAATACCATCAAGTTGGGCTCTTACAATGAGGAAGGTAAGTTTCTTCCTTGGGTAATGCGAATAGCTCATAATTTAATCATTGATCATTTTCGAAAAAACACACGAGTTCGAATGATATCAGAAGCTTCATCAAGCAAAGAAGATTTTAATGTGTTTACGACCCTTGCATCTGATAGTAAAAATATTTTAGAGGAAATTACAACGAAAGAACTACTGGATCAAATGGTTACTTTAGTTGAATATCTTCCGAAAACACAACGAGAAATAGTTAATATGCGCATCTTTCAAGATATGTCTTTTAAGGAAATTGCTGAGGTGGAAAACATCAGTATTAACACTGCATTAGGAAGAATGAGATATGCTTTGTTGAACATGCGAAAGATGATCGATAAGCATGGAATAGTAGTTAATGTTTAGTTATTTCGAAAAAGATTTTTCATATAATTCAATCCATTGATTTACAGAGGTTTTAGCGCATAATTCTTCAATTAATTTATAGGGAATTTCTTGTGTCGGTTTAAATCTAATGCAACTTTTTCCCATGTCCAATTTCCCCTTTACATTCTCCTTGTAAGATTCAACAAACCAATTTAAAAGATTCGTGTCTGCATAAATTCCCATGTGATAAATATTGATAGATTTTTTTTGAGATGCAATGGATAGAAAGGGTAAAGGTAATTTGGGGTCGCAATGATAGCCTTTTGGATAAAGTGAATGGGGAACTACAAACCCTATCATACCGTAACTAATACATTCTTCAAATCCTTGTGGTAATCCTCGTCGAATCACTTTTAAAATCTCATTAAAAACTTCAATTCTATCGTTTGGAATTTTTGAAATATATTCATCAACAGTCATACGATTTTCTATTTACGAGTCGGTTTTACCAATGAAATTAGAATTCCACCACCTAAAGATGAAACGATTACCAATAAAGAAATCAAAGCGTCAATATGAAATGCATCAACTAACAACATTTTTATGGCAACAAACATCAAAACTACAACTAATGAGTATTTCATGTATTGAAATTTGTCCAACATATTTGAAAGGAAAAAATAAAGATTTCGGAGTCCTAAAATTGCAAAGATGTTAGAGCTAAAAACGATAAATGGGTCAGAAGTTATGCTAAATATTGC
>JBIIHD010000224.1:0-3565 GCA_044236095.1 Crocinitomicaceae bacterium
AAGATTTTGATGCATGAAATTTCGCTTCTTTTTTTTCTTCTTTTTTTCTTTCTCGATTTCGTTTAGCCAGTTTACGCCCCCTTTCTCAACTCACCAATCAATGATAATTGATCATTCTGGTAAAGATTTTACTTTAAAAGGAGTCAATTGGTGGGGAATTAACGGATCTCATATACCCTATTCAAAAGATCATAGTAAAGATATCAATACTCATGCAATGCCCTTTGGTGTTCATGTACAACACATCGATACGATAATTCATGCGATTATAAATGCTGGGTTTAATACTATTCGCTTGCCCTTTTCTAATCAAATGCTTCATGATTCAACTAAAGCTCAAATAGAGTGGGTTGGACCTAATCATAAATTAATAGGGCTAACTCCACTTCAAGTTATGGATGTTGTGATTGAGAAACTTACCAGCCGAGGTCTTTTTGTTTTATTGAATAACCACTCAACTACCACCCATTGGTGTTGTAATTACGACTTTAATGGGCTTTGGTTTGGAAGAAATGATTTTTATTCTCAAACAACCGATGATTGGATTTCGGATTGGAAAATGCTAGCTAAACGTTATCAAAATAATCCATTAGTTATAGGTGCAGATTTAAGAAATGAGGTGCGACCACTTAGAAAAAATTATTTGCCTCTTCCTAAAAATCCAAATTGGGGGCGCAAAAATAAACGTGATTGGCATTTGGCTGCTACTCGAGCCGGAAATGCTATTCATGAAATTCAACCGAACTGGCTCATTGTTGTGGAAGGTATAAATGCTCGCGTACTTTTTTTTAGTCAATTAACATTTCCACACTTAAAGCCTGTGGTAAAAAAGCCCATCAAACTAAATATTTCCAATAAACTAGTTTATGAGGTTCACAATTACTCCTTTAGTTGGATTAAAGCTAATTTATTGCGTGAGAAAAATCAGAAAAAATATGGTTCTGTTAATTCTGACGTGCGCAAGGCAGAATATGAACGTAATTGGGGTTTTCTGATGAATAAAGATTTTCAAAATGCGACTCCAGTAATATTGGGGGAATTTGGTTGCAGCTCTCAAGGTGCAGAAGTTGAACCTTGGTTAAATGATTTAACCTCATACGTTTTGGAAAAGAAGATGGGTTTTTGTTGGTGGACCTTGGAGGAAGAGGTATCCAATGAAGGAAGTTATGGAATAATGAATTCTGAGCTGAATAAAATAAACGTATTTGATGATTGGAGGGGAAAGTATTTGAAAAAACTTCTTGAAGAGAGGTAATTTAAACTTTAATTAAATCCGAATTCTTTATTTTTGCACAATCGGGATGTAGCGCAGTCCGGTAGCGTACACGTCTGGGGGGCGTGTGGTCGCAGGTTCGAATCCTGTCATCCCGACCTTTAAAATCTTAATTCATTGATTTTTATCGCTTTAATAAAGTGTTGAACCAAATTTGAACCAATATTATTAATTTAACTTGAAGATTCGAATTGGTGCTTAGGTTAATATAATTTCAAATTGAATTAATTTGACTCAATCATATAATCAGAACAAATCGAAACAAATAAAACTACTTTCTGTAATTTTAAAAATGAACGATTTTCAGTTAACTAACTATTAAAATTAGGCATTTAATACCCCTCTAGAAATTACGATTTTTTGAACTTCGGAAGTTCCTTCGTATATCTGTGTGATTTTAGCATCACGCATTAAACGTTCAACATGGTATTCTTTTACAAAACCATATCCTCCGTGAATTTGAACCGCTTCAACTGTTTGCTCCATTGCAACTTTTGATGCATACAATTTAGCCATCGCAGAAGATTGATCGTAGTTTCTTCCTTGATCCTTGTCCATTGCTGATTTATATACTAGTAATCTAGCAGCCTCTATTTCCGTTGCCATATCAGCTAACTTGAAAGCTATCGCTTGGTGTTTGTAGATTTCTTTACCAAATGCTTTGCGTTGTTTTGAATATTCCGTTGCTAACTCAAAGGCTCCGGCTGCAATTCCCAATGCTTGAGCAGCAATTCCAATTCTTCCACCTGATAAAACTTTCATCGCAAACTTAAATCCAAATCCATCTTCACCGATTCGATTTTCTTTTGGAACCTTGACATCATTGAATAACAAGGTGTGTGTATCACTTCCTCGAATTCCCATTTTATCTTCTTTGGCACCTACAATAAATCCATCCATTCCTCTCTCAATGATTAAGGCATTAATTCCTTTGTGGCCTAACTCAACACTAGTTTGAGCAATGACTAAATAAATAGATGCAGATGAGCCGTTTGTAATCCAGTTTTTAGTACCATTTAATAGATAATGATCACCCATATCTATTGCAGTGGTTTTTTGTGAAGTAGCATCCGAACCAGCTTCCGGCTCAGATAAACAAAACGCACCTATCTTCTCACCAGTTGCAAGAGGAACCAGGTATTTTTGTTTTTGTTCTTCTGTACCAAATTTCTCCAACCCCCAACAAACCAATGAATTATTTACTGACATACAAACCGATGTCGATGCATCCACTTTGGAAATTTCCTCCATAGCCAAAACGTACGATAAAGTATCCATACCACTACCGCCATATTTTGGATCGACCATCATTCCCATGAAACCTAGCTCAGCTAATTGTTTTATTTCATCAGCTGGAAATTTTTGAAGATTATCTCGTTCTATAACTCCTGGTTTTAAAACGTTTTGTGCAAAATCTCTTGCGGCATCTCTTACGGCAATTTGTTCTTCGGTTAGCTCAAAATTCATGGTTTATGAAGTTTTAGTTGTTTCTTTGTTGCAAATTTAAACGTTTCATTTGTTTTTTTGCAACTTTAAACATGGTTGAGTTAGAAATTCTTGGATTAATGTCTGGAACCTCCCTGGATGGATTGGATATTGCACATGTTAAATTTTCCATTTCTGATCAAAAAAAAGAATTTAAATTATTGAATTCCAAAACTTTTACTTATTCGAATGAATTTAAAAAAGAACTACGCCAAGCAACCAATTTAACCGTTGAAGAACTTTTAATTTTGGATAAAAAAATAGGAAAAGAATTTGCCACTTTAGTTAATCTGTTTCTTGAAGAGAAAAAAATAGAGCGAAACAAAATTGACGCAATAGCCTCTCATGGGCAAACTGTTTTTCATCAACCTGAGAATGGATTTACCCTTCAAATTGGCTGTGGAGCTTCAATAGCTTTTCATACCCACTTGCATGTCATTAACGATTTTCGAACGATGGATGTTGTTGCCGGAGGACAGGGAGCACCTCTGGTTCCAAAAGGAGATTTTGATTTATTTGATGAAAAAGCTGATGCATTTTTAAATTTGGGAGGCTTCGCAAATATTAGTTTGAAGGAAAATGATGAAATTATAGCGTTCGATATTTGTCCAACAAATCTTCCTCTCAATCAATTGGTTAACGAATTAGGGTTTGATTTTGATGAGAATGGCAATTTTGCCCGAAATGGAAAAGTACAGGTCGCTTTGCTTGATGAATTGAATAAGTTGGAATATTATTTTAAATCTGCCCCGAAGTCATTAGGAACTGAATGGTTGGAAAAAGAATTTTACACAATCTTAGAAAAAT
>JBIIHD010000225.1:0-3562 GCA_044236095.1 Crocinitomicaceae bacterium
ATTATTATTGCATCGTCTGATCAAGAGGCTCGTGAGATTCATGAAATGCTAGTTTCCAATACAAGAGCTCTTGATTTAACTGTTGATCTAATTATAGAAAAAGGCAAAAAATTGCAACAGCGTAATGACCTTTACGATGGCACTGAAATCATTGTTGGAACCGCTCGTCGAATTTGCGAAATGTATTTTCAGAATGGATTTAATATTTCCAAATTACGCTTGTTCGCTGTATTAGAAATGGATGTTCAAATGCGCCTTGGTTTAAAAGGGTATATTTTAAGGTTGGCTGAGAGTTTACCAAAATGCAAGCACTTGTTGCTTACAAAAAATGGGGATGATTTTCGTATACAAGAATACATAGAAGAAGTCATTCCAACTATTCGGGTGATTGAATAGCTAACCCTTTGGAAATGGTTATCTCTGTAATTTCTGGATAAATACCAACTCGTCCGGGAAAGCCCAAATAACCAAAACCCCGATTTACATATAAATATTGATTTCCTTCTCGGTACAAGCCTGCCCATTTTTTATAACGCAACGAAACCGGACTCCATTTGATGCCAAAGCGTTCAATTCCAAATTGCATTCCGTGAGTGTGTCCTGATAAAGTAAGATCAATATTCGTGTCTAAAACTTGTATATCAAAATGGCTTGGGTCGTGAGAAAGAAGAATTTTCAACGCAGAATCAGGAACCCCATTTAGCGTATGATCCAATTTTCCGCTTTGCCGAAAAGGTGCTTTTCCCCAATTTTCCACTCCCAACAACCAAATGTCTTTTTCTAATTGTACTGATTTATTCAAAAGAGGTGTAAAACCAATTTCTCGATGTTTTTCAATCAATTGTTGCAGGTTTTCTGTTTTGTGGGAGTCTTGTTCCCAACGCACATAATCGCCGTAGTCATGATTACCTAATATACTATATTTCCCTTTCTTAGCCTGGATTCTTGAAAAAACATGTTCCCATCCATCCATTTCTGAAGCTGTATTGTTTACCAAATCCCCAGTGAAAAAAACGTAATCAGCATCTAAGGAATTTATCATGTCAATTGCTTTATTCACTTTTGAATGATTATTAAAAAAACTACCTACGTGAATATCACTGATTTGGACAACTTTCAACGATTCTAACTCATCCGGAAAATGAGGAAAAGAGAGCTGAATGCGATGTGTTTTCCAATTCCAACGGCCATAAAATATTCCGAATAAAATCCCTAGAAAGAGCCCAAAAGATAAAATCCAACCAATAATCTTGAAATATTCAATTTCTGAAAATTGAAAAATTAGACCTGGAATCAGATACACCATTGCCGGAACGCCGAACAATATAAATCCACCAAATGCCGAAAATCCTTTTTTATAATCATTGTGTTCACGCCTCCTAAAAAAATAAATTAATAAGAAAAAGGATGCCCATGTGGCAATAAGTTGAATAAAACCAATCATTTGAGTGAGCATGGAAGACTCTGATAGAAAAGAATATGAAAAAACTATTTGTGAGAAAATAATTAGGGCGAAAAGTAGTAGGAAGATCATGAATTTTCTTGCAAAAGTAAACTAGTAAAAATCGAAACAATATGGAGCCGCAATAGTTTATGGTTATTTGTGATTTACGAACTTGACTCAAGGAAAATTTTGAATAAACAACTCACTAAATCCAAATGGAAAGCGGTATAAATTCGCATCTGTTGACAATAAAATAATCACTTCATTTTCAGATATTTCTTTTTTAAAATCAATATTTGGAACCATTGTAGGTTTCTCATAATGATCAGGATAGACCTCTTGATTGTAGAACCAAAACTTTCCATTATTAAATACAGTTGATGAAAACCCTGAATTGAACATCCCCCAGTAATAACTATCTGCAATAACCGTTGTTTTATGTTTGTTAAGTTCGGGATTTTTAATTTGGAATGTTGGATAAGCCATAGGAAATGTGGCTGTTTGAAAAATCAAATTTAATCCTTCGCCAATATCATAATCTCTTTCTTTATTCTTGTCGGACATTTCAACAGAAGTAATATGAATAGAAGGATATTCAAGTCCTGATTTGCTTTCGATAAATTTCAACAAAGAATCCATCGCAATGACTTCTCCATATTTACTCCAATGAATTCCAGACTGCGGAAAAAGTGGATACTTTGACGTGGGCTTCATTTTCAAAAACCACGATTTCATATCGATAAAATTCAGATTGTTTTTTGTCATTGACTCTACATAATCTTCATAGTTCGTTCTGCTTTTTTGTCTAATACTTGAATCAGGAAAAAACTCGGGGAAATAGGACCCTTTGCCAGGAGCTAGAACTATGATTAAAGTTTTATTCATTTCCTTTAATTTGGACTGAACATATTTCAAACGATTTACATTGTTATCAATGCTATCTTTACCAATATAATCCAAGCCGAAATAGGACTTGATGTAATTGTATTCATACAAATAACCCTTCTTTCCGATAACCACCCCATTTGCCTGAACTTCTTGATACATCCAATATTTCAATTGATTATTCAATCGAATGAAACTGGAACGAAAACCAAATTTTTCATTGAAGTACTTTTCAAAACCCTCCTGAAATAATCCACTTTGCAAACTTTCGATGGTTAAACTCGGTTTTTTAGATTCTATAATCGCGCCTTTCAACGCTTTTTCATTGGCAAAGTGAGTTAAAAATTGAATCAACGGAACACATAGGCCTAAAATCAGCGTGTAAAACATAATTTTTTTTATCCGTACAGTCTTTTTATTTTCCATCAAAACCTAAAATAAATGAATGGATTAAAACCTGTTGCCGTGACGTAACTTGCTGATATTCCGTATAAAATAACAGCAGAAAAAATGGCTATGAAAGCTTGTGAAGCTGAATAATTGAATTCTTGGTAGAGCTTTGTTTGAATTTTTTTTCCAATCTGTGTCAAGCCGATAAATGATATAAAAGCAGCAAGGATAATGGTGAAAGTAAATTCTTTGTTAATCGATATTTTAGAGATGTTGAAATCAAAAGAAAATAGAATTTTAATGTATTGAATGGCATCCGAAAAATGCTCCAAACTAAAAAACACCCAACCAATCATGACAACCAGAAAAGTGAAAATCACACTTGGAATTGTCCCAATAGCATCAAGTACTTTGGCCAAAAAAATTCTGTCCAAAATCAAAAACAAACCGTGAAATGCACCCCAAATGACAAAATTCCAGCTTGCACCATGCCATAATCCAGATAATAAAAAAACCAAAATAAGATTGAAATACAAGCGAGATTTACTGGAAACTTGATTGCCTCCTAGAGGTATGTACAAGTAATTTTTCATCCATGTTCCCAGGGTCATGTGCCACCTACGCCAAAATTCAGTAATGCTTCGCGAATTGTATGGGTTATCAAAATTTTCTGAAAACGAGAATCCCATTATTTTTCCAATTCCGATTGCCATATCAGAATAACCTGAAAAATCAAAATAAATTTGAAAGGTGTAGGCTAAAATACCCAACCATGCACTCGCAGTATCCAATTGATCAAAAGGCAAATTCATAGTTGTCGTTGCAAATTCACCTAAAGCGTTA
>JBIIHD010000226.1:0-3549 GCA_044236095.1 Crocinitomicaceae bacterium
ATGTTGTGGAAGAATTCACCTATTCCACTCGAGCGTCTGTTTCTAATGATTTCACAAAAGGAGAAGCATTTAAACCACCATTTAATGATAGAACTTTCACCAATTACGGTGCAGCAACGATGTCCGTTGACAACAAGGAAATGATCATTTGTGCATGTAAAGAGGAGTCTCCGAACGGAAAGCCATACACAAATTGTGATTTATATATCACTACTTATAAAAGATCGGGTGCTGGTGGCAATGACTTTTCATGGACTCCACTTGTCAATTTGGGACCCAATTTAAATACTCCGGATGGATGGGAAGGTCAACCTTGTTTATCATCAGATGGGAGAACACTCTTTTTCGCTTCTTCAAGAGCTGAATCACAAGATAATGATATTTACATCTCAGAAAGAGATGAAAATGGCAACTGGCAAAAAGCAGTACCTTTCAAAGAAGCGAATTCTCCTGGTAAAGATAAAAGTCCTTTTTTTCATCAAGATGGTGAAACATTCTATTTTGTATCTAGCACTTCTGAAGATCGAAAAGGTTTTGGTGGGCTTGATATATTTTACATGAGGCGTGAAGACGGCAAATGGACTAAACCAAAGAACATTGGAAATCCGATCAATACTGAAGGTGACGAAATTGGAATCTTTGTTTCGACTGATGGAAAACAAGCATACTATTCGGGTCGAATACAGAGCGATTGGAACATATACTCATTCGAATTATACCAAGAAGCTCGACCAAAAGAAGTTGTTATATTAAAAGGTGAATTGAAAGATGAAAATGGAAAGCCCGTTTCAAACGCGAAGTTAGAAATCAATTACATGTCGAGTGGAGAAGTTGAAAAAATAAAAGTCAATGGTGATGACGGAAAATACGCTGCTGTTGTTAAGATTGATAAAACGATAAAGCAAGACATTATGATCTCTGCATCAAAAGAAGGTCACTCGTTTGAAACACAAGTAATTTCTAAAGAGTCTCTTAAACCTGAAAGCGTTTCAATTAAATTAGAACCAATGAAAGTTGAAAAACTAAAAGAAGGTTCTAATTTTGAAATAGATAACTTATTGTTTGCTTCAGGCTCCTCTGAAATAAGTGAATCTTCAAAACCTGTGCTAAATAGCTTTGCTCGTTATCTTTTGAGTAATCCTTCCATTCAAGTAGAAATTCAAGGACATACAGACGATTTGGGAGACGATAACCAAAACTTAATTTTATCGGAAGCAAGGTGTAAATCTGTTAAGAATTTTTTGATTTCCCAAGGAGTAAATGAATCAGTTGTTAGTTTTAAAGGTTTTGGTGAAACAAAACCAAAATTCCCAAATACAACAGATGCCAACCGTGCAAAAAATCGCAGAACCGAAGTTAAAATCAAACAACTTTAACATTTTTAGTTAAAGTTTTCATAATTAACATCAGACATTCTTTTCAAAAAAAAGTTTTGCGAAATTCGCAAAAGGTTTATTTTTCGTTCTAAAAATTAATTTCTGAACCATATTAAATTACTATAATTTCATCAGCGAAAAATAGATGGGGATTAACTTTACAGACATATACATATTAATTACTGGTCTTGCTTTTTTCGGATTAGAAATAATTCTTCTGAGAAGTAAAGGAAAGAATACCATAAGTCTTCATCAATCCATTTTAAATCTAGGATTAGGAATGATTGAACGCTTAATCGGCATTATAACCATCAACTTTGGAATTTACTTTTTCACTGCATTAATACCTTTTAGAATATTCGAACCTATTGGAAATCGTTGGCTAGCCTTTGGAATAACATTTTTTGCTGTTGATTTGATGTGGTATGTATACCATCGTATATCTCATAGAGTATCTTTGGTTTGGGCAGCACATCTCATACACCATCAAAGTGTTGAATATAATTTCTCTGTCAACTTTGCCATTTCACCATTCGGTTTTTTCATTCGCATTTTCATCTATAGCATACTCGTATTATTTGGACTTACTCCGGAGGATATTATTTTGGCTAATGCGATAAATGCATTTTATCAATATCTACTCCACAGCGAATTATGGCCACAATTTTCAGGCTGGGAAAAATTTTTCGTTACTCCAAAATTTCATCAAATACATCATTCGTCTGTTCATGACCATTTAGATACAAATTACGGCGGAATATTTTCAATCTGGGATAGAATTTTTGGAACTTATCACATGGATAAAAAGAAAATTGAATATGGTCTAACAAAAAATATTGAACAACCTGATCCTTTTCATATTCAGATTTTATTTTTTCTTAAACTCATGCAGAATTTCAAACAATTTTCATTTAAAAAAGCTTTTTTACTTCTATTTGTTGGGCCAGAGCAACAAACATCAGACATGCCAAGGTTGTATCATATTCCCATTCAATACCATAAAGTCAGAATCATTATGGGATTCATTATCTTTTTAATCGGATATTGCACACTTTCACTAAAGCTGACTCCCACTTGGCTATCCTTTACAATAGGAATGATAGGAATTTTAACGAGTAGCGGAATGGTTTTTCTCGTTACGTCAAAATCTAAATTGAAAAAACTGGCAAAAACAAACTAGTTTATCTTTTGAAGCTTTTCAACCATTTTTAATAGTGTTCTTCTTGGAACCAACCAAAGAAGATAATTCAACAAGAATTTTAATGAAGGCTCGGAAATACAAATTAATTGTTTTTTCAACATGGCTCGATAACCTTTATTCGCAGTATAAAACGCTGATTTGGCTCCATTAAACATCTTACTTTCCGACATTCCGGCTACCTCGATAAATTCGGTTTTTACAGGGCCGGGGCAAAGTGCCGTAACTGTAACACCTTTTTTACGAAGTTCTTGATCTAGTGCTTGAGAAAAAGAAACCACGAAGGCCTTCGTTGCGAAATAGGTCGCCTGTAAAGGTCCAGGAATAAATCCTGCCGTGCTTGCAGTGTTTAAAATCATTCCTCCGCCGCTTTCAACCATATGGTTGGCAATTGCATGAGATAGTTCAACTAAACATATAACATTCAATTGAATCATCGATAAATCAGAGGATAATTCTCGACTAACAAACTCCCCATATCCACCGAAACCAGCATTATTAAATAAATACTGTATTCTAATATTTTGTCCCAATATTACTCTTGATAGTTCCGTTCCAGCTCCCTTTACCGTCAAGTCCATCTCGAAAATCATTACGTTTACATTGTACGTATCTTTCAATTCTTGAGAAATAGATTCAAGTAAATTCTTTCTTCGTGCTACAAGAATCAAATCTCCTTGATTTTTAGCATGAATGCGGGCTAACTCTTTTCCAATACCACTAGAAGCACCAGTGATTAATGCAGTATTTTTCATTTTTAATTCATTAGTTTCAAACATAACAATATTATTCTAGAACTGTTCTCGGCAGAGAAATTTCGATTTTTTTTTTATTTCATGCTAAAAATCCTTGTCAGTTTTGAAAACATTAGTACTTTTGCCCCGGAGAGTTGGCAGAGTGGTCGATTGCGGCAGTCTTGAAAACTGTTGAACTGCGAGGTTCCGGGGGTTCGAATCCCTCACTCTCCGCTAGAAA
>JBIIHD010000228.1:0-3516 GCA_044236095.1 Crocinitomicaceae bacterium
TGGCAATCTTCAAACTATCCAGAATTTCAAGAAGCATATCGGCACAATCATTCAGTGACCAGTTGTTTTTTGTTATTTCCTTACTCAAACCATGAAATGGCATGTCAACGCAATAAGTCGTTCGGTCTTGGATAGAATCGATTACCTCATCCCACAGGTGGTGGTCAAAATACACGCCGTGAAGAAAAATGATTGGCGTTTTATCTGAATCAGCCAATTTCGGATAGACGGCAATTTTACCAAGATTTGTGTGAATCATTTTATTCCTGTTAAACGTTTGTTCATTTACTTATCAATTACTTACTGATGGGGCTTGCTTGATGAAAGCCGTTTGTTTCAATTGATCAACCATGAATTTGGACAAATCAGGAAGGGTTATAGACAATTTTAGTCCTTTTCCATCGAGTGTAGCGTTGCATGTTCCTTTCGCTGGTTTATCAACGATATTGGGACAACGAACAATCGTCCAATCGAGCTTGCTGTTCATAATAATGGGTTCCATTCGGTTTTTATCTTCAATGATGACTTTCAGCCATTTCATGAAATAAGGAAGAATGATTTTGGTAAAAAACCAGGGTTGAAAAGCAATGCTATTTCCTGCTCCCACATTACTCATGGCAACGAGGCGTTTGATGTTCTGTTTTTGCATTTCATCGACAATGACTTTCGTAGCATCTGAAATAAAGGTCGTTGGTTTGCCATCGCCCTTTCCGCCAACTCCCAAGCATTGGATGACCGCTTCTTGATGGTGTATAACGGAAGCTACTGTTTGTGGGTCAAGCACATTTCCTTCGACAATTGTTAGATTTTTGTGCTGGATTGAAACTTTGGATGCATCACGCACCAGAATGGTTACTTCATGTCCTTGTTTGATTACTTCTGCTAATATCGCTTGACCTGAAAAGCCGGTAGCACCGAAGATCGTTACTTTCATTTGTATCTTTTTGTTTGATACAAAGTTCAGTAGGATGGTTGCTATCTACATGACACAAATGTGTCAAAATGATTTTAATTCACTTGCATTTATTATTTCGAGACAAGCAAGTTCCTCATCATCTTGAAAGTCTATTAACGTGTTCATTTGTTTGCGCAGAACTTCCTCAACATTTTTTGTTGTCTGGTTATAGGTTCTGATCCAAATGATTTTTGGAGGATGTCCCCAAACGAGCGAAAAATCATAGAAATCACCATCAAAGGTCACAATAGTGAAATCATGTTCTTTTGCATATTCCCAAATCTGTTTGTCTGATGAATTTTCTAGGCCAATTTGTCTTACCTGTCTAGCTTCGGGTAAGATGTCTTGGATAAGGGATATTAAACGGTGTGAAATATTTTGATCGAATAGCAATTTCATGAGGCTATTCCTAAATGACCTTCTCTAGAAGCGGCAAAAAACAGACATGCATTGATCTTTTCATCACTTAATTCAGGAAAGTCCTGAATGATTTCCTGGCGGGTCATTCCATTCGCTAACCAATTCAAAACATCAGCAACAGAAATACGAGTACCTTTGATTACTGGCTTTCCAAATCTTCTTTCAGAGTTAATTTCTATGTATTGATTAATATTCATGATCACGAAGGTCGCAAATAATTGTGAGTTAACAAAGTTAAAGCCTATGTTAATTCAGTTAAAAATCAACGAGTTCATAATTTACACTTCGTCCGCCTTGATTGGTCTGTCGTAAAATTCCTTTTTCAATTAAATCCTTGATGTCTCTTAATGCAGTATCTGATGAAACTTTATTGATTTTGGCCCATTTTGAACTCTGTAATTTACCTTCAAAATTGTCAAATAGCATATTCAATACTTTTCTTTGTCTTTCGTTTATTGAAGTTTTAAACGCCGTAATTATGCGGCGAATAAACTGGGTTTTCGTTGCATGAGTTAATAAATATTCATTACAATATCTTGTTTTTGAAATTTTAGCCAATGGCTATAACGGTTTGCTAAACGACACATTTGTAAATGTTCAATAATCACATCTCAATATTTGTTATCGCAAGCACATAATTTTCAACGCAATTGTTTCAATATCAAGTCAACCAACCCACAAACCCCTGCGCCAATGATGATTGACCAAGAAATCCAATCTTTAAACTCGTTGTTTTTGTGTTTTAAAAATAAGAGATGAAGCAACAGATGAACAATCATAAAGATATCAAATCCTTTTCTAAACGCCTCTGTGTTTTCACTATGCGTTAACTGCCAATAAATGAAGAAAAACAAGGGAATGTGAGCGAATATAAAAAAGATGTGTCCCAACTTATCGTTGAGCATCGAAAGTCCGGGGAAAATGCGCCATTCCTTGCATCGAATTGCATCCATTTCGTGAATGGTAATAAATGAAAGTCCTAACAAAAAGAAAATGGATGTCGCCATTGGAATTCTTGAGTAATTTTTGCCATAACTAATTATTATTGTAGGCAGATTTTATTACTTCAATAAGTTCATTGTCAAAGTCGGCTATTTTGTTCATTTTGGTCTGAAAATTTATACGTTCACTTCCTCCTGTTTTAGATTTTTTAAATCTTTCATGGCTGAAATTATCGGCAAGATTAAGTCCAATAATAACTTTTTTGTCCTTTGATACTTTAACAATGGCAAACTGATTTTTTCGATAAAATGGAATATATGTTTTACAAGGCTGAATACGAACGTCCTTTCCAAATTTTGAAATTGTATTTTCAATTTTTTTATACGTTTTTAATAGGTCGGGGGTATTGAATAATGCAGGAATAAAATCGTCTGTATTTTCATAGGCATCTTTTCCTTCAAGGCGCTCAACTATTTTTTGTGCCTGAAAATGACCTACACCATGTGTGTTTTTAAGAAAATCCATTACAGATTTTTTATCTGACAGCTTCGACTTTTTCACAATAGAAATCCATTGCTCCAAAGTTTTCCCTGTTTTTTCTTCTAGGTTACGAAGTATTGCTTCACCCATTTCTTTTGGTCCCAATGCCATACGATTTAAATTAATTTTATGCTAAAAGATTTGATATATAAAACTATAAACAAACTATTTCTCTGCCATTATTTTCGCTGCAACACTTAATCTCAACTTCCCTGGAGGCATAATACCCGAGAAAAAACCGAGTATTTTATTTTTAAAACCTGGAATCACA
Source organism: Crocinitomicaceae bacterium (assembly GCA_044236095.1). Lineage (GTDB taxonomy): Bacteria > Bacteroidota > Bacteroidia > Flavobacteriales_D > Crocinitomicaceae > UBA952. Next base: position 3,129 of record JBIIHD010000228.1, read on the forward strand.
TGGAGTTTTCCTTTCATCATGCCATTGTAACCTTCCCTGGCAACATCTAACGATGTCATTACACCGCTTGCGTAAAGCTTGGCATTATTCATATCAGCACGATCCATAAAATTCGATGCTGTTGCGCCAGGCGATAAAACAGTTACGGTAACACCTGTATTTTCAAATTCTTTATGAATAGCCTCTGATACACTGATAACATAGGCTTTGGTTGCGCCATAAACGGCAAAGTTTGGATCTGGTTGAAGGCCTGCCATCGAGGCAACATTTAAAATTCTGCCTTTTCCACGCTCAACCATTTCTTTTCCGAAATGATAACTTAGCTCCGTTAGACTCACAATATTCAATTGAATCATTTCTTTGTATTTCTCCATACTCCTTCCTGTGA
>JBIIHD010000227.1:0-3516 GCA_044236095.1 Crocinitomicaceae bacterium
CACTTGGCGCGACAATTAACGATGAAACCTTAACAAAATTAAAATGTTCTGTCATTGCAGGAGCCGCGAATAATCAACTCCAAAATGAGCAAGTTCATGGCAAGGCTGTGATGGATAAAGGGATTATATATGCTCCAGACTATGCTATAAATGCAGGAGGCGTTATAAATTGCTTTTCAGAAGTTCATGGATTATCGAGCGAATGGGCACTAAGTAAGGCTGAAGAAATTTATCAAACCATTTTTAATATTGTTTCAAGGTCAAAAAATGAAAATCTACCAACCTATAAAATAGCAAACGCAATGGCAGAGGAAAGGATTAAAAATGTAGGAATAATTGATTTTTCTAAATAATTCATGTTAAACAGGAGACATTTACGTATTAAAATTTTGCAAATGCTTTACGCTTACTATCAATCAGGCGAAGAGAATTTGTTGAAATTCGAGAATGAATTATTGAACTCCATTGAAAGAATGTACGATTTATATTTATTGTTAATTCTTACAATGCCTGAATTGGTCAATGCTGCTGAGAATCGAATTGAAGATAAAAAGAAAAAATTAAGACCTTCAGAAGATGATTTGAACCCAAATCTAAAATTTGTTGCAAATACCATATTCAAAAAAATTCAAGAAAGTACAATTCTTCGAAAGCAGTCAGAAATTCACAAGGCAAATTGGGTTGGTGCAGAAAAACAAGAGATTTTCAGAAAACTATTCATTCAAATACAAGAATGTGAATTGTATTTTGATTACATGAACGATACCGATTCTTCCTATGAAAGTCAAAAATCTTTTGCTGTAAATCTTTTTAAAAATGAGATTGCAAACTCTGATTTACTTCACCATTTTTTTGAGGAAAACAGTATTCATTGGATGGATGATTTAGACCATACCTGCTCGATGGTTCTGAAAACATTAAAAGGATGTGATGAGCATTCAGAATTTAATATTCTTCCTTTGTATAAACCCAATGATTCAGAGAAAGAATTTGTCACCGATTTATTTCGAAAGACCGTCGCTTTTAATGAAGAAAACGAAAAGCTTATTGATAAGTTAACCCAAAACTGGGAGTTAGATCGGATAGCAAAAATGGATATCATTTTATTAAAAATGGGAATTACAGAATTGCAAATTTTTCCTGAAATACCAACAAAAGTTACTTTAAACGAAACGATTGAAATTTCAAAATTTTACAGCACACCAAAAAGTAATATCTTTATCAATGGAATTTTAGACAAGGCTATCAACAGCCTCAAGAATGAAAAGAAAATAAATAAAATTGGTCGTGGATTGTTAAATTAGACGAATATGAAATCAGTTAAACAGCTAGTATTATTAATTCTTCTGAGTTTTGTTAGTTGCCAAACCGACAATACGGTTGAGATTGGTAAAAAAACAGAAATGAAGGTAGATCCTGTTTTTGATGCAGGAACAGTGAATAAAGGAGAAAAAATAAAAGCTGTATTTAAAGTTAAAAATACAGGTAAAAGTCCATTAGTAATAAGCACTGTTAAAGGTTCTTGCACGTGCACTGTCGCCGATTACCCTAAAAACCCAATTTTAGCAGGTGAAACGGGAACAATCAATGCAGTGGTTGATACGGAAAAGGCTGGAGAAGGCAAATTATCAAAATCAGTTAGAATTGTTGCTAATACAGTTCCAAGCGAAACAATAGTTCACGTCAAAGCAAATGTTGTATTAAAATAAAAAAACAATGAGTAAAGAAGCAATTAACATGTTATTATTACTAGCTGCTGTGCTAGTTTATTTTTTCTTGATTTTTCGTGCACCTATGAAACGTAGAAAAGAATTGAAAAAATTTATTGAATCTTTGGCACCTGGCGACAAGATTATTACTTCATCAGGTATTCATGGAAAGGTTTTAGAAATAGCTGATACTACAATTTTGATTTCTTCTGAAGGAAGTAAATTAAGAGTAGATAAAAATTCAATTGTTCGATCCTCAGAAGAATTGGTTTCTAAATGATTTCTTTTCTTTTTCGGTTTAACTTTCTCCTATTATTACTGTACGGATGTACGAACGAAAACCGAGATCGACAAATTAATACCTCCAATAATTCGAAAAGTCAATTGCAAGAAAATCTTTCGAGTGAGACAGAAAAAGAAAGCACCTCTAAACGAATTGAAAAGAAATACGGCTCACAATGGGATTTTTGCGATTGTGTTAGAAAAAACGACTCCATTGATAAGTTACTTAAAAGTGAAAAGTTAAATGAATCTGAGTTAGACAGACTATTGATCCGAGCGGACTATATAGATAAAAAATGTAAGCTGTTTTTAACTGATTTACAATCTAAAAAACCATCTGATCGCGCAAATCACTTGTTAAAAGTGAAAGCATGTTTGGAAAATCAATAAAACTTTTAGCATTTTTTATAATTCATTTTTCTGCCTTAATTTATCTATCAATCGATTGTTTTATCCAAAAGAAAAGCTAAATTTGCCCAAGTTAAACAATGCCTCGTTGGAAGTTGTTTACCTAAAAACATGTAAATTATTGATTTAAATTAAGTTATAAACAATGAATCCTACTACCTCAACCACAGCAGATTATTTTCCTTTATTATTACAGATAATAGTAGCGGGTGGATTTGTAGTTTTCACTCTTTTTGTGACGCATATTCTAATGCCTCGATTGAAAACTAAAAACAAGGAGGAAAGTTTTGAATGTGGAATTGAATCAGTTGGAAATGCACGTTTCCCTGTTTCGATTCGCTATTTTATGACTGCTATTCTTTTTGTTTTATTTGATGTGGAGGTTATTTTCTTTTACCCTTACGCAGTAAATTTCAATAATCTTGAACTTGAAGGGCTTTTAGCTGTTATAATGTTTGTAGGGTTTTTCCTCCTTGGTTTTCTCTACGTTCTTAAAAAAGGTGCATTAGAATGGGAAAAATAGAAGAATTAGAAACAATTAACGGAGAAGGTTATCAGTTAACCACTCTTGATAAGGCAATTGGATTGGCAAGAGCAAATTCAGTATGGCCTTTACCATTTGCAACTTCATGTTGCGGAATTGAGTTCATGGCAACGATGGGCAGTATGTACGACATGTCACGCTTCGGAATGGAACGAATGTCATTCACCCCTCGTCAAGCTGATTTGTTAATTGTAGCTGGAACTATTTCAAAAAAGCTAGGCCCAGTTTTAAAGCAAGTTTACGAGCAGATGGCAGAGCCGAAATGGGTTTTGTCAGTTGGAGCTTGCGCGAGTTCAGGAGGAATATTCGATACATATAGCGTATTACAAGGAATTGACCGAATTATCCCTGTTGATGTTTATGTTCCAGGATGTCCCCCTCGACCTGAGCAAATTATTGACGGCGTTATGAATATTCACAAACTTGTTAAAAAAGAATCGATGCGCAGGAGATATAGTGAGGAATACAAGCATCTTTTACAAGATTATAAAATTGAAATAACAAACGATGAAAATGACTAACGAAGATATCTTAAAAAGAATTTCGGATCAATTTTCTTCGGATATTATCGCT
>JBIIHD010000229.1:0-3514 GCA_044236095.1 Crocinitomicaceae bacterium
TTTACATTACAAAAAATAAACAAGAAGCAAATTCATTCATCTATTGCGGGAACTTTTCTGATTTTAAAAAGAAATACAAGATTCAATTAAATTGTGAGGCCATGGGATTTTCTATTGTTTCATTCAAAGACAATCAAATCGGGAATAGTTATATTTTCATTAATTCAGAATTGCCAGAGAATCAGATAGGGAAAGTATTGCGTGAAGAAATGACTCAATCTCTGGGTTTTTTAAATGATTCATGGAAATATCCAACTAGTATTTTTTATCAAGGTCGAAACAATTCGAATCAATTTTCTCCTATTGATAAAGAAATTATCCGAAGACATTACAATTTCTAGAAAAGCCTTTCGAAATTCGAATGTTTTGTTTCCAGCACTGACAACCAAAATTATTTAACAATGACTGACAACATTTTGTAAGTGATTTCCATTCGCGATCTTGTAAGTTCGTGTATATTTCAAAGCATGAAAACTCTACAATTTAAAAGCGTGAATGGTCTAGAAAAAGAATTTGTGGATCATCTAAAAATGAATGTTAGTGAATATTTCAAAAAGAATAATTTGTCGATCAAGGGGAATTTTTGGGTCTTCTTAAAAGCAATTATCATTTTAAGTATTTACATTGTTCCATGGATTCTCATTGTTACAATTCCGATGACTGTTTCGATTGGATTATTACTTTGCATCATCATTGGTATTGGCGAAGCAGGTGTTGGAATGTCAGTGATGCATGATGCATCACACGGGGCTTTATCACGAAAAAAATGGGTTAACACATTATTTCAATCCTCCATGTATTTGCTTGGCAGTAATATGTTTAATTGGAAAATCCAACATAATTTATTTCATCATACCTACACCAATATTTATGGGTATGATCCGGATATTGGAACGAAAGCTGTAATTCGATTGTGCGAACATGCTAAATTAAAAAAGTATCACAAGTATCAGCATGTCTATTCCTTTTTCTTGTATGGATTAATGACTTTATCAAAAATTGTTTTGGATATCGCTCAACTTTTTCAATTCAATAAATCTGGTATTACGAAGAAACAAAAATGTAATCCACGAAGAGAGATGAGTATATTAATTGTGTCAAAGAGCTTATATTTTTCAATTTTTATTGGACTTCCGATTCTTTATAGCTCGTTTAGTTGGTGGCAAGTTTTAATCGGATTTGGAATCATGCATTTTACAGCAGGTATGATTATGAGTACGATTTTTCAAATGGCCCATGTGGTAGAAGGAGCCGAACAACCCCAACCCGACTCAGCTGGAATTATTCATCATGAATGGCTTGTTCACCAAATATTATGCACCTCTGATTTTGCTCCAAATAACCGCCTTTTAGGTTGGTACGTTGGCGGACTGAACTACCAAATTGAACATCATTTATTCCCCAATATTTGCCACATTCACTATCGAAAAATAGCTCCGATCGTTCAATCAACCGCACAAAAGTTCAATATTAAATATAATTTAAAACCGACCTTTTCGGAAGCTTTTATTTCACATGTCAACCGGTTAAAAGAGTTAGGAAGAGTTTGAGAAATTATCAAATTCAATTGTCGGTAACTGACATAAATTAACCGATTTTAGAAGATATTTTTACTTTTAAAAATCAAGAACAAGAAACTGAATTGACAATAAAAGATTCCTTTGCTGATGACAAACTAATTTTAATTAAAGCCATTCAATTACCTATCATAAATAGAGAATTATTTGAATATCAAACGGAAGCAAATTGAAGTCTGAATGAATTATTCGAATCGACTAAAATTGAATTGAGAAATAAACTCGAACAGATTTTGAATTAATCCCCCCCTACTTCACCAACTTCCTGTACTTAATTCGTTTCGGACCTGCATCGCCCATACGTTTTTTGCGGTTTTCCTCGTATTCGGAGTAACTTCCTTCAAACCAATATACTTGTGAATCGCCCTCAAAAGCCAAAATATGTGTACAAATTCTATCCAAAAACCAACGGTCGTGGGAAACCACCACTGCACAGCCGGCAAAATCTTGAATTCCTTCTTCTAAGGCACGTAAAGTGTTTACGTCGATGTCATTCGTAGGCTCATCTAGAAGTAAAACATTCGCTTCAGTTTTCAAGGTCATGGCTAAATGCAAACGATTGCGTTCACCACCGGAAAGAATTCCTACTTTCTTATTTTGATCCGAACCATTAAAATTGAACTTAGAAAGATAAGCTCGCGAAATGATTTTCTGATTTCCCACTTCCACGTATTCCAATCCATTTGAAACGACATCGTAAACCGTTTTATCTGGATTGATATCCTTGTGATTTTGATCCACATAACCAATTTTCACCGTTTCTCCAATGGAAAAAGTTCCTCCATCTGGCTGTAATTCGCCCATGATCATTTTGAAAATTGTCGTTTTACCAGCACCATTTGGTCCAATAACACCAACAATACCCGCTGGTGGCAATTTGAAATTCAAATCATCGTACAATAACTTATCGCCAAATGCTTTCGCTACATTGGTTGCTTCTATCACATTCATACCCAAACGAGGACCATTTGGAATTGGTAACTCCAAGCGAGCTTCTTTTTCCTTCAGGTCTTCTGCCATCATCTTGTCGTAATTCGCTAAACGAGCTTTGCTTTTCGCTTGTCGTGCTTTTGGATTCATGCGCACCCATTCCAACTCACGGGCTAACATTTTTTGACGTTTCGATTCCGATTTCTCCTCCTCTTTCAAGCGATTTCCTTTTTGCTCCAGCCAAGACGAATAGTTTCCTTTCCATGGAATACCCTCTCCTCGATCCAATTCCAAAATCCAACCTGCTACATTATCCAAGAAATAACGGTCGTGAGTAACGGCAATTACTGTTCCTTGATATTGTTGTAAATGTTGCTCTAACCAATCAATCGATTCTGCATCCAAGTGGTTGGTCGGCTCATCCAGTAACAATACATCTGGATTTTGCAACAACAAGCGACACAAAGCAACTCGACGTTTCTCCCCTCCCGATAGTGTTCCAATCAATTGATCATCAGGTGGACAACGCAAGGCATCCATAGCACGCTCCAGTTTTGAATCTAATTCCCACGCATCTAAGGCATCAATTTTATCTTGAACCTCACCTTGACGAGCGATTAATTTATCCATTTTATCGGGATCATTTAATACTTCTTCGTCCATGAAAGCATTGTTGATTTCCTCGTATTCCTTCAAAACATCAACCGTTTCTTGAGCACCTTCCATCACGATTTCTTTCACGGTTTTGTTCGCATCCAACTCCGGTTCCTGAGGTAAATATCCAACCGTGTAGCCCGGAGAAAAAACTACATCTCCTTGATATGATTGATCAAGCCCGGCAATAATTTTCATTACTGTAGATTTTCCTGAACCATTCAAACCAATGATTCCGATTTTTGCACCGTAGTAAAATGAAAGGTAAATATTTTTAATAATTTGTTTTCCTTGAGGCGTTTGCTTTGAAACACCCACCATTGAAAAGATGATTTTTTTATCGTCTGACATTT
>JBIIHD010000230.1:0-3510 GCA_044236095.1 Crocinitomicaceae bacterium
ATGTATTTGTATGATCAATTTGAGTTTTTAGGTATTTTTGATAAGGACGAAACGTTTGGAATTCCAGATGCCTCGCCAGCCCAATTGCTTGAAAAATTGTTAACGCGAAAATTATCTCTAGAGGAGGATGATAAAGATATGTTGGTTATGTATCACGAATTTGAATATACACTAAATTCAAATCGGTGTAAAATTATCTCGTCAATGATTAATTTAGGTGAGGATCAAACATATACTTCTATGTCAAATACGGTTGGATTACCGGTTGCTATTGCTGCAAAAATGATATTAAACGGTACGTTAACCGAAAAAGGAGTTACTTTACCGGTAAATAAAGAAGTTTACGAACCAATTTTAGCTGAGTTGGAAACGTTTAATATACGATTTGAAGAAGCAGAACAAGTAATGAATAATTAAAACTTTAATACAATGAAAGCATACGTTTTTCCTGGGCAAGGAGCGCAATTTTCAGGAATGGGAAAGGATCTCTATGAAAAGTCATCTAAAGCAAAAGAATTATTTCAACAAGCCAATGAAATCATGGGCTTTGATATTATGAAAATCATGTTTGAAGGAACAGATGAGGAATTAAAGCAAACCAAAGTTACCCAACCTGCAATTTTTTTGCATTCCACGATCTTAGCAGCTTGTCTAGGTGATTCTTTTCAGCCAAATATGGTTGCAGGACACTCATTGGGTGAGTTTTCATCACTCGTTGCAAACAAATCTATTTCTTTTGAAGATGGATTGAAATTAGTCGCTCAACGCGCAATGGCCATGCAGAAAGCATGTGAAATTGAGCCTTCAACTATGGCTGCCATTCTCGGTTTAGAGGATCATGTTGTGGAGCGAATTTGCGCTGAAATTAATGGTGTTGTTGTTCCGGCAAATTACAATTGTCCTGGACAATTGGTAATCTCAGGTAGCGTTCCAGCTGTCGAGGAAGCATGTGCGAAATTGACTGAAGCAGGAGCCAAAAGAGCTTTGATTCTTCAGGTAGGGGGTGCATTTCATTCGCCTTTGATGGAGCCTGCACGCGAGGAATTGGCTGCAGCTATTGAAAATACAAATTTCAATCAGCCGATTTGTCCAGTTTATCAAAATGTAACGGCAAGTGCTGTTTCTAATCCTGATGAGATCAAAAAGAATTTGGTTTTGCAATTAACGGCACCCGTTCGATGGACACAAACAATGCAACAAATGCTAGCTGATGGTGCCACTGATGTAATCGAAGTTGGTCCGGGTAAAGTATTGCAAGGCTTATTTAAAAAGGTGGATCGTGAAATTCCAACAGTTAGCGCGGAATTAGTTTCTTAATTTTTTATGGAATACTTTCCTTACTTGCATCTTTCTTTCAAACACTAAAAATTAAGCGTATGAAAAATTGGATGTTCGTGGCATTTCTATCGGTAATGGGAACCACATTTAGTCAGGGATCATTTGGAGATGTAGTTGGTAATATTTATGAACCTGATGGTAAACAAGCTGCTTATGGTGCTCGATGTATCATTGAAGATCAGGGTAAAAAGTATCAAGCCAATTCGGATGCCGATGGTCGATTCAGAATTACGAGTATTCCTGCTGGAGAATACAAAATGAATATCATTTATAAGGCTGATACTATGGAAGGGATTTATGTCAATGTTCCATTGGACGGTTATTTTAATGCAGGAGATATAAAATTTGAAGGAAAATCCGGAGTGAAAACATTTAAGGAATTCACCGTTAAATCTACTGATAGAATAAAAATTGGCTACGGAGAAATGCCTGCCCCTGAACTTTCTGCCAAGGAAATTAAACAAAGCCCTAATAAATTTGACGTCAAAACATTAGCTTCCACAATGACTACGGATGTCAAAATGACGAATGATGGCGAATTGGTTTTTCGAGGTGCTCGCAAAGGCGATATGATTTACATGATTGATGGAATTAAAGCGAACGAAGTTTTCAATGTTCCAAGTGTTGCCATTGGGCGTATGAAAGTATATGCCGGTGCATTGCCCGCAAAATACGGTGATACGCTGGGAGGTGTGGTTGTTGTAGAGACTAAATCCTATTTTGATTTGTACCGCGAATGGAACATGAACAACAGCGAAGAATAAACTAGGATGAAGCTACAAATTCCCGAGCCTTGCTCTCAGAAATGGGAGCAAATGGCTTTTATAGATGATACTAAGCGATTTTGTTCTGAATGTTCGAAGAATATTGTTGATTTTTCCAAAAAATCGGATAAAGAAATTGTCCAACATCTATTAAAAAATCCAGATAAGATTTGCGGGAAATTATCGCCTCATCAATTGAATCGCAAATTCAGAGATTATGATGTTCATTTCCCTGGTTTGAAAGCACTTTTATTGGCTGGAACATTAACTGTTTTTTCAAATCAATTTCATTCACAAGTTTCAGAAACTAAGATTGAACAACAACAAATAAAGGTAGATACAAATATTCAAGTTATTCGTGGAAATATTAAGGATACGGGTCATACATTTGGGATTTATGATTTGGTTGTTGAACTTCCTCAATATAAATTATTTTGTAAATCGGATTTAGATGGGAATTTTCAGTTTTCTGTATCAGCACATGATTTACCTGATTCAATTGCGCTAATTGTTAGAAAAGGAAATGCTTATAAAACTTTTAAAGGATTAAATTCTTCGGAATTTATTAATCTAGAAGTTTGTTTAATTCCAATTTTGATTGACGCTAATTTCATTCAAGAAACTCAATTGATAGGACTTGTCGTAGTTAAACCAAAATGGTATCAGTTTGGGTTTAAATTGAAGCGGTTGTGGTATCGGATTTTTAGGTAGCATATTTTATCGATTCATTGATTTACCCAAAACAAGTCCGTATATTTGAACATTCAAACAAAACTCAATGAAACTGATTCGATTCAAACTTTTCATATTCTCTGTTCTTACTACACTTTTATTTTCTTGTAATCAAAAAATAAATTATCTCGGTAAGTTTCAAGAAACTGCAATTGTATATGGGTTATTAGATCATGCGGATTCATTACATTACATTAAAATTAATCGAGCTTTTATTGGGCCGGGAAATGCCTTGGATATTGCTCAAATTGCGGATTCCAATTATTTCGATCAAGTTGATGCCACTATTTCTGAATACTTAGACGGCACACTCTCACGAACATGGCAACTTCGTGACACGGTTCTTGCTACCAAAGACACCAATGGTCTATTCTATGCTCCTGAGCAAAAGGTCTATTACTTTAAAACCTTGCCTACCTCAAACACTCCAAATTTTGGGACGGTTCAGAATTCCTCGAATCCGCAAATGTCGTCGTTAATTCCTTATGCGACCTATAAGTTGACAGCAGTTATCAATAACGGGAAATACACTGTCACTTCTGAAACTAAATTAGTGAATGGGATAACTTCTCCCGCTTCAGGTCAAAATTTCACCTTCAAGTTTGCGGATGATCCAGGAGAATATCTAGGAGCTGGCTTAACCGTATCGAATACAGGAAATTCCTACGTGCTGAAT
>JBIIHD010000231.1:0-3501 GCA_044236095.1 Crocinitomicaceae bacterium
TGCAAGGGCCGATTTGAGCCGAAGAGCTGCTATGTATTCCATGCAAGGACTTTCATTTCGTGAATTCCTGAATTTAGAACACGGTTTTGAGTTTAGTCCACTTAATATGAATGAAATCATTGAGAATCATGGTAAAATCGCTACGGAGATTGTAGGAAAAATTCAACCGATTAAGTATTTTTCCACCTATTTAAAAACGGGATATTATCCATTTTTTCGCGACAATCCAAACACGTATGACCAACGTTTAGAGGAGATTGTCAATTTTATTTTAGAAATTGAACTTCCAACCTTACGACAAGTAGATCCGTCCTACATCATCAAACTGAAGCAATTGTTAATGGTGATTTCGTCTTCCGTTCCATTCAAACCAAACGTCACTAAACTAGCTGAGCGCATCGGAATTAACCGAAATACGCTAATCACCTATTTTCATTATTTAGAGGAAAGCGGATTGACGCAACAACTTTTCAAAGATGCCAAAGGAATTACGAGACTTCAAAAACCCGACAAAATCTACCTGGATAACACAAATTTACTCTATACCATCGCTCCACAGAACGTGCAGATTGGCCATGTAAGAGAAACATTTTTTGCCAACCAACTCGCCTACAAACATTTGGTTGAGTACACAGATGTGGGCGATTTTAGAATAGATCAAATACTCACGTTTGAAATCGGTGGAAAACACAAAACAAAAGAGCAGGTAAAAGATCTACAAAATGCTTTCATTGCCGCAGACGATATCGAAATTGGCTTTCAAGAAAAAATACCACTGTGGTTGTTTGGGTTTTTGTATTGAAAAAAGTGATAAACACACTCCTATTTCATTTAGAAAAAAGTATATTTTTATGGAATATAATCCAAATATCTATATAAATTATTAAAGAATCCTACTTATTCGGGAGTAAAAATTCGTTTAAATTGACTGGGGTTATGACATTAAAAGTTGAATTTGGGTAAGCATTTTCAAAGGCTTTTGTTAAACGAAATGTTTTTTTAGTGTTCCATTTGAATTCATACGCATGAAGTTGCCCGCCATATTCTTCAATTAAGTCAATTTCTTGTTGGTTAACGGTTCGCCAGAAAAACGAGTTTTTATTCAGTAAATGGTAAGAATTAAACTTCAATCTCTCTGAGACCAAAAAGTTCTCCCATAGAAAGCCAACATCACTCCGTAAGGCAATGGGATTGAAATTATTGATAATCGCATTTCGAATTCCATTATCATAGAAATAAATCTTTCGGCTACTCTTTAGTTCATTTCTTAGATTTCTGCTAAATGAGGGCAATCTGAAAATCACGAATGCTTGTTCCAACAGATTAACGTATTTCTCGACTGTCTTTGGATCCATCGAACAGATTTCTGCTAATTCATTAAAAGAAACCTGTGAACCAATTTGATGAGCCAACGCCTGCAGCAAACGAACCAATTTATCCAATTTGTGCAAACGCTCCCAGAGTAAAACATCCTTATACAAGTAGCTGTGACATATTAATTTCAAACGTTCTTCTTCTTCCCCGGGATTAGAAACAACCTCTGGATAATAACCATAAACCAAGCGATGCTCAAGTAAACGGTTTTCGTTCAACATCCCGTGATGCTCTACCAATTCTTGATAGGAAAGTGGAAATAAGTTGTACTCCCATTTTCTACCTGTAAGGGGTTCGTTGACGCGGTTCGCCAAATCAAACGAAGAGCTACCCGTTGCGATAACTTGAATTTCAGGTAAATCATCCGTTATTAGTTTTAACTTCAAACCGATGTTCTCAATGCGCTGAGCTTCATCGATGATAAATATCTTTTTTTTACCCAATAAGGCCTTAAAGCTTCCTGAACTCACTTCAGATAACCTCTGCTGAACATCAATTTCATCGGCATTCATCCAAAGTATATCATTTGGGTCAAATGCGAGATTTTTAAGGAGCGTTGTTTTACCCACCTGTCGCGGACCGAGTACGATAATGGCTTTTTGTTTAAACAACTTTTGCCGTAAACGATCTACTAAAATTCTTGAAATCATACTTCAAAAGTATATTTTTATGGAATATAATCCAAATATATATTTATTTTTTGGGAATTTAATCCAAATATATATGTAAAATGAAAAATTATCACATTAAAATTCACCTAATTTTCTAGGCAATAAAAAACTAACTTAACTCATGAGAAATAGTTTTTTAAGCAAAAAGAAAGTCAATCCACTGCACCAATTGCATCGAAATTGGCATTCAATTAAAAGAGTGTTGTGGTTGTTTGAGTTTTTATAATTAAACGAATTAGATTTTTAATACTTTTTTCCACGATAACCTTATCTTCAACAATTGTAAATAATCCGGAAAATTCGTGAATAGCCAAGCATATTTTAATATCCCCGAAAAACTCATCGAGCAATATGAATCTCGTATAAATTCATTGAAAAAATATTTAGATTTTTTACGTGAAATGTTTAAGAACAAAAAACAATAATAAAACTTTAATTTTCAGTAATTTAAAATTTTATATTTTGAAATTACACAAAGTTTATTCCTAAATTACATAAATTAAATTCCGAGATTACATAGACTTTTTTCCAAAATTGCATAAAGCCGAAACAACTAATATGAAATGTTAATAAATCACTAATCATTGCTGTAATTTTTGTTAAGTTCATCTTGAAAAATAAAAATCGGCTTTTTCTGATGTATTTTTGTATTCATGGATCATGATGTGGAATTGCGTTTTCAGAAATTAAAATCTCACCTTGAACAAACATTTGGTGGAGGGATGGATGTGCAATCGATGTTATTTCTGGTTGGTGTAAATGAATTGGGGGTCGGTTATCGTGAATTTTCAAAAAGCGAAAAAACAGACTTGCTTCATATTGCAATATGCACTTTACTCGAACCCTATGGGTATTATACTTTTGATGGGAGAGACAAAGATCAATGGCCTCATTTTACTTTAACGAAGAATCTGCCTCCGCTAAACCATCAGCAGCAACAGCATTTGATTAAAGAAGCGATGATTGATTATTTTACAGAAAATGATTATTACACAGATGAATTTTCATCGATTTCGAAGTAAAAACCTATATTTGTTCACTTAAAAATTAAACATGGAATTTTGGATTAAAGCCGCACAACTTTTTTTATCATTAGCTATTTTAGTTACACTTCATGAACTGGGACATTTCCTTCCAGCAAAGCTTTTCAAAACACGAGTAGAAAAATTCTATTTATTCTTCAATCCTTGGTTTTCAATTTTTCGCACTAAAAAGTTAAACGGAAAAAGAGTGTATTCTTGGTTTTCAAAAGACACACCTAAAGAATGGGCTGGTGAACCTGATAAAACTGAATGGGGCCTCGGTTGGTTACCATTGGGTGGATATGTTAAAATTGCCGGGATGATTGATGAATCCATGGACAAAGAACAACTAGAAAAACCTGCTGAACCATGGGAATTTAGATCCAAACCAGCTTGGCAACGATTAATTGTAATGATTGGTGGCGTTACTGTCA
>JBIIHD010000232.1:0-3492 GCA_044236095.1 Crocinitomicaceae bacterium
AGATTCATTATTGATCGTTTCAATACAGAGTTTCAAAAGGTTAGAATCACTGTTGGCAAAGTTCAGTTTAAATTGAAAGAACTAAAAATAGCTTAAACTGTTAGAAAAATATGAGATTAGTTTTAACTGGAATTGGAACTGAGGTAGGAAAAACAATTGTTAGTGCAACGTTTTGTGAGGCATTTGCATTGGATTATTGGAAACCCATTCAATCAGGTGCAAAAGAAGATAATGATTCCTTGAAAGTGAGAGAATTAAGTACGAAAGAGATTTCTGTTTTTCCAAATTCGTATTGTTTCCAAGAGCCTCTTTCTCCGGATCAGGCTGCTAAATTGGAAGGAATTTCAATTGATCTAAATAGTATCACATTACCTCAAAGTGAAAATTTATTAATTGAACCGGCAGGTGGTTTGATGGTTCCTTTAAATTCCGACGGATATTTATTTTCAGATTTACTGAAAAAGTGGAATTTACCGCTGGTTCTTGTCTCCCGATTTTATTTGGGTAGTATTAATCATACTTTGCTTTCTTTAGAATTTATAAAATCAAATAACCTTCAATTAGCAGGTGTAGTCTTTACCGGAGATATAAATCATGAATCTGAGAAAATAATACGATTGAAAGCGCCAACAACTACTTTTCATCACATTCCATGGAGTAATGAAATTTCATCTGATTTTATTCGAAAAGAGGCTGAAAGATTAAGGCAATCTGAATTCAATAAATTATTTACATGAATTTGATTGATAAAGATTTAGAGTATGTTTGGCATCCGTTCACACAAGTTAAAACGGAAGCTGTCCCTATACACATTGTAGAGGCTAAAGGGGCTACTTTAATTGATGATCATGGTAAAAGATACATCGATTGCAATTCATCTTGGTGGGTCAATTTACATGGGCATGGGAACAAACATATAGGAAAAGCGATTTCAGATCAATTCAAAAAAATCGATCATATCATTTTTGCCGGTGCAACGCATAGCAAAGCTGTCGAATTAGCCGAAAGAGTTTCGAATAAACTTCCGGATCCACTAAGAAAAGTGTTTTTTTCAGATGATGGATCAACAGCTGTTGAGGTTGCTTTAAAAATGGCAATTCAATATTGGTACAATAAAAATCAAAATAGAACCAGAATTTTAGCGCTAGATGGTGCCTATCATGGTGATACGTTTGGAGCCATGTCAGTTGGTGAACGAGGTGTATTTAATAGACCTTTCGAGTCTTTGTTTTTTGAAGTCGATTTTTTGGATTTTCCAACTCCTGAAAAAGAAGAATTATTATTGAATCAAGCTGAGGAACTTCTCAAGTCAGACCAATTCGCCGCATTAATTGTGGAGCCTCTGGTCCAAGGTTCAGCTGGAATGCGAATGTATAGTTCTGAATTTTTGGAGCAATTAATTCAACTTGCAAAAAATCACAAAACGCTCGTGATTTTTGATGAGGTAATGACGGGGTGGGGAAGAACGGGAAAATGGTTTGCTATGAACTACATCAATAGCATTCCGGATATTGTTTGTCTATCTAAAGGATTAACGGGTGGAGTACTTCCATTGGGTTTGACTGTTGCGACGCAAGAAATTTTTGATGCTTTTTTGAGCGATGATAAACATCGGGCATTTTTACATGGTCATTCTTTTACAGGAAATCCATTAGCTTGTGCGGCTGCTTGTGCTAGTTTAGATTTACTGGAATTAGAGAAAACTTGGCAATCGATTGAGCGAATTTCCAAGGCTAATTCCAAATTTGTATTGGAAATAGAAAATCATCCAAAAATAAAGAATGCTCGATGTTTAGGGACAATACTAGCAATAGAAATCAATGTTTCAAGTGAATCCTCTTATTTTAACTCTATACGAGATGAGGCCTATCATTTTTTCCTCGAAAACGGATTGTGGATTCGCCCGTTGGGAAATGTAATTTTTGTTAATCCGCCTTATTGCTTGACTCAACCCGAGCAAAATCGTATCTTTGCAGTGATTAAATCATTCTTAAAAAAGATTGAAAGATGACGATGGATGAATTATTTCGCGAGTTAAAAGATTTAGATTTCAAAGCTAATAAACTGCTTAAATCCAAAGTTTTAGACACGGAATCAGTTCGCGTTTTCAATGATCAATCACTCAGATTAAAACAAACCTTATTGGAATTATCTTCTCAAGATGAAGTTGCAGATCATTTAGCTCAAATCGGGGCAATTGATATTGACGGCCCCCCCCCTTTATCAAGTCTTTCCAAGTTTTTGGGAGTGATTACTTTTGGTATTTACACCTCCAACTTGAAGCGATACAAAAAGCAGAAATATTTTAAAAAAATGGTTTCTAAGACAAAGAATCAGTGGATCGCTATTGAATTTCTGCTTAAAGCATAAAAAATGATTGAGAAAGATATCAGCCTAAAACCATATAACACCTTTGGAATAGATGTTAAGGCGAAATATTTTTCTCGGTTTGATTCAGTAGATCAGTTAACAGCCATTTTCAAAGAATTTGATTCTGTTCCATTTTTAATCATTGGTGGTGGCAGTAACCTTTTGTTAACCAAAGATTTTGACGGTATTGTTCTTAGAAATGAAATCTTAGGAAAGACAATAAAAGAGGAAACAGCAGAACACGTTGTTGTAAAAGTAGGAGGAGGCGAGAATTGGCACGAATTCGTGTTATGGGCGGTTGAAAAGAATTTTGGTGGTATTGAAAATATGAGTCTCATTCCTGGAAGTGTCGGCGCAAGTCCGATGCAAAATATTGGAGCCTACGGCGTTGAGATAAAAGACGTCTTTGATCATTTATTTGCTTACCACATCGAGACAGGAGAAACACATCGTTTTTCGTTAGAAGAATGCCAATTTGGTTATCGAGAAAGTGTTTTTAAACGCGCCCTAAAAAATCAATATGTGATTTCCGAAGTTTGTTTCCGATTAGAAAAAAATCGAAAGGTAAATACAACGTATGGCGCCATTGAACAAGAATTAAAGAAAATGGGAATTTCTTCCCCAACAATCCGTGATGTTAGTAATGCAGTTATTGCAATTCGACAGTCGAAACTTCCCAATCCTGCTGAATTAGGAAATGCGGGAAGTTTTTTCAAAAATCCGGTAGTTGAAGAAAACATTGCAAATAAAATACTAGAAGATTATCCATCCGCTCCCGTTTATCCCGCTGAAAATGGTAAAAAGAAATTGGCTGCAGGTTGGTTAATTGAACAGGCAGGTTGGAAAGGTAAAACAATAGGTACCTGTGGTGTTCATAAATTACAAGCTTTGGTCCTAGTGAATTATGGAGGTTCAACCGGCGAACAGATATATGATTTATCATCTTCCATTATTTCAGATATTCAAGAAAAATTTGGAGTTACTTTAGAGCGAGAGGTGAATATCCTTTAATTCCACACTTTTGTCCCCTCAGAGCAATTCGAACAAATATCAATTCCTTTTCGATTCGATAAAATAGCTTGACGGAAATTTTGATACCTTGTTGAACGCCATATTTCTCTA
>JBIIHD010000233.1:0-3472 GCA_044236095.1 Crocinitomicaceae bacterium
AAATAACCGCTGTATCTGTCTCGTCTATCAGATTTTCACTTATAAGGTTTTTTAAAACCCAAGAAGCTTCAATATCTAGCTGATTCATGCAAATAATTTAGTAACTGATTCCTCGATGATTTCAATCATGCGGAGATCATTGAATGGTTCAAATCGCCGGTTGAGCAATTGACGCCTTACTGAATAGGATCCAATCGCAAGTCGAATAAATGATTTTTCACCATATTGTACCGGTTGACCTAGAAAAACTCGATTAAATCCATCTAGACCCTCATGTTCATTTAATACAAGAAAATCAAATAGTTTTTTTAGTTCAACATTATTTAAAGCGGAGCCATTTACTAATACCATAAATGAAACGATACTATCGTTGGTCAGCTCCATGTTTGGCATAAGTTGAAAAGTATCGCTTTGTGCTAGTCGTCCCGTTACTACTTGATTCCAACGTCGAATTAATGCATTGGATTCTTCTTGAGGGAAGGTTAAATATGCTTCCATTTCACGCAATGCTACTTCCCAACGAAGTCTTAAACCTTTATTTTTGAAAGATTCGAGATTTTCTCGGACATTCGTTAAACTTTCAGGAAAATCAAATGCAGTAAAAATTCGTTTGAAAAATTGAGCTGGTTTTCCTGAGACTTCTTTGAGCAGAATTGTCCACTTTGAAGGTACTAATAGTGCTCCGCAAAATGGTGGTGCTTGATAAAACTTTGAGCCGGTAACCATGATCATTACCCCTTTGTTAATTAGATCATAAATCAGTTTTCGATCTGTCCGAAACTGACACATATCTACAACCCAGATAATTTCAGGAAATTCATCGATAATTTGTAAATCATCTTTAATTCCCGATTTACTTCCAAAAACGAGATTCCCAACGATTGGCTCTCCTGGGTTTTGCTCAATTATTTTGCGAATCGCTTGGTTTCTATCTGCGATATGTCCGCTTTCCTCGCGAGCGGCAAGATAATGTACTTTGGATTGAATTTCGTTTGAGATAGATTCACCCATCGGGATGCGATCCCCAAATTGATTCCACTCTGAATAATAAGCAAATTCTGCTGCTAGTTTTGATCCGGATCCTAGTTCTTCGGGACACGAAACAATGTTAATGATTGGCCTGCCCGGTTTTAACATGGCTTGAAATAACAAGGGGAGATACATCATGTCACTTCCACTTGGACCGTAATAAACATCAAAATCTAATTCGGTATTATTCAGAAGATTGTGTAAACGAGTGGTTTGATCTAATAAGATTTCATTGTATTTCTCTTCTGTATAGGATGCTAAAAAATTCATACTTACTTCATATCCAAAAGGAGTCAACGTTCCGCAAGTACATGAACCCCTTTGAAAAAGCCCATCAAATTTGATTGGGTTTAAATGATATTTATTGGCATCAGTTTCAGGTCTCAGAAAAATTCGTTCATCACAACCAGAAGTTACAATTTTTAACAATTCATTTGGTTCATTTCCCATTTTTGCTAAGCTATTTTCCGATAAAAACGCTGCTTTTCACCGGTAGTTTTACATTGCAAAGTTAACCAACAAAAATGAGTGTCATGAACTAATTGACAATTAGATTTCCGAAGTTTTTCAATCCAATCTGTTGAAACTCGATATTCTGCCTCAAATTCAAACTCGCCAGAATAGTAATGCCTTGAAATTTTTACTGCTTCATCGTCTGAAATAATTATTTTGTGCCATGCAGCCTCTCCAATTCCACCAAGGTAAACGTAATTCTGGTCAATATTTTCAGGAAAGTAGTCTGGTTGATGAAGCATTCCTGGTTTATGATCAGCAGGTAATTTTTTTGCTTTATTTGAGTAAAATGACTCGAGTGATTTAACAAAAATATCTTTCAGTGCATGATTGTGATGTTTACTCAGATAAATCCCCTGACTATTCTCCCAAATAATGTGTTTTCCGTTGGAAGTAGCTGCCACAACATTGAAGTAAGGGGTAGGAGCAACCGTGACAGGAATTCGAAATCTTGATTTATAAATAGATTTCTTAGCCCATCCCGCTAATAATGACTTTGCTACAAATCGTGCGCAATTTGAATCATTTGTATTAAATGCTCTATAACGAACATATCCTTGTTCGATAATGTTTTTGACATATTTCAAAACATCAACAATGTCTGATTCATAATGAATTGAGGCAAACATAGGTCCGTCGCCGTGTGTGGCAATTTTTATATTCTCAAGTTCCTGACAAAGTTCTTCTAAATTACGTAATTGTCCGTCATCAGACCATTCAGGTTTGGTATTTAATATCAATTTCGGATCTGTTTCAGCCGATCTAGTTCTACCATAGCCTAGTGGTGTGATGTAACGACCAAAATCGAAGTACATAAATTCAGAATCCAACGCCACAACCATAGCTGCATGACCAACTTTAAAATTGATGTTTTTAACGATCCGCGCCCTCCTGAGATATTCCCAGATTTTTTCTGGAGCCCTAGCTGTTAATTCGGGCCAAGCCAAAGGGATAACCGCTGAATTCTTATTTCTGGCAATTAATTCAAGTGAACGTTCGATTGGATCTTGAAGTAACCTTAACCTTTCCGTCATGATTTAAAATAGGATTCCAAAAATAAGTAATTTTTAATTTACCGAACTTAAACATGAATTTATATAATAAAAAAGCATGGTTGATATTCAACCATGCTGTCATAAGCAGTATTTATAAAAAATTTAAATCGAAAATTATTTAAATAGAGTTATAGTATAATAAATAAGGGCAGCAAGTAATCCACTCACTGGAATGGTTAAAATCCAAGCCCAAAGTAAATTGATTGTAACTCCCCACCGTACTGCACTCAATCGTTTTGTAGCACCTACTCCTATAATAGAACCTGTAATTGTATGGGTTGTTGAAACAGGAATACCAAAATTACTTACCGTAAATAAGGTTAATGCTCCAGCTGTTTCAGCGCATACACCTTCAAGCGGAGTTACCTTAGTGATTTTTGTCCCCATTGTTTTTACAATTTTCCAACCTCCCATAAGCGTTCCCAATCCAATCATTAAATAACATCCAAAAGAAATCCAAAAAGGCATTGTTTCCGACTGAACTTTGGTTACAATTTTATGTCCTTTTAATAATTCTCCTTTTGCGGGATCCACCTGAGATTTAAAAACATTCGCATATTTATAGTCTTTATTTAGTTTTTTGTTGTCAAAAATTACCGCATTTATTTTTGCATCATACAGCGATTTCCCCTTTTTATAAACCTGAATTTTTTTCATGCTTTTTTCAAGCACTTTAATATCTGGAGAATGAGCTATATCACTATATTTTTTGTTCATTTTCTCATTTGGAGTTTTGTTATTATCATAAACTACTTCGGAAGTAGCTGCATCCAAAATTTTCTTTCCTTCTTTAAAGTATACCTTACCATTCAACTCAGCAATTTCTGGTTTGAATTTTTCCTTCTTGCCCTCTTTATTCTCGAATTCAATTTGAA
>JBIIHD010000014.1:0-11166 GCA_044236095.1 Crocinitomicaceae bacterium
AGTTGTATTCATGAAGCACCATGCATGTTAACAATAGTTCCAGATAAAATTCATAATGCATTAATTTCACTGAATATTTAAAATGAAAATAGTAATTCTCTCTACGTTTTATCCATTTCGAGGAGGAATTGCGCAATTTAATGCATTAGTATTTAGAGAATTAGAAAAAAACCATCAAGTTACCGCCGTAACTTTCAAAAGACAATACCCCAATTTTTTATTTCCAGGAAAAACGCAATTAGTTTCAAGTGAAGACATTGCTGATGAAATCCCTGCGAAAAGATGGCTGGACACTATAAATCCTTTTACTTATTTTACTACCGGAAAGAAAATTCAAGAATTACAACCAGATATAATTATAACAAAATATTGGATGACTTTTTTCGCGCCAAGTTTAGGCTTTGTTCTTGGAATGCAAAAGAGAAAAACAAAGAAAATTGCCATTTTAGATAATGTAATACCTCACGAAAAGCGTTTTTTTGACTCATTTTTCAATCGTTATTTTCTGAAAAGAAATGATGGATTTATCGTCATGTCTGAAAAGGTAAAAACTGATTTACTTCATTTTCAACCGAATGCAAAATATTTATTAATTAATCATCCAATTTATAATCAATTTGGAAAAAAAATAGCTAAAAAAGAGGCGCTTGATAAAATAGGACTGATAAATAAAATAGATAAAAAAATCATACTTTTCTTCGGTATAATCCGAGATTACAAAGGACTTGATCTGTTACTAAAAGCAATGAAATATCTAAATGAGGATTATTTTTTGGTGATTGCCGGTGAGGTTTACGGATCCTTTGATAAATATTCCCAAATAATTGACGAACTTCAACTAGCTAATCGAATTGCATTGTTTAATAATTACATTGATGATAACTCAGTAAAGGATTATTTTTCAGCAGCAGATGTTTGCATTTTACCCTACAAATCAGCAACGCAAAGCGGAATTACGAATATTTCATATCATTTTGAAGTACCCATAATTGCAACGAATGTTGGGGGATTGGCAGAAACGATTTTTCACGAAAAAACGGGGCTAATTGTTTCGGAAGTGAATGATAAAACAATCGCTCATTCTATCGAATATTACTTCAACAAATGTGATCAAAATAAATTTAAGCAAGCGATTAGTAAATTTAACGAAGAAAATAATTGGGAGAATTTCACAAAAAAAATGCTGGAATTCGCCGAAAGTATTTCTCAAACAAACGAGTCAAAATAAGCCAAGTTTGGGTCTGAAATAATTATTTCTTTTTTTTTGATTTTCACGATGCAAAACCATATCTTTGCGGGCTCAAATTGAAACTTATATAATTACATCATGCGCAATAAAGGATTTTTTTGGTTTATTACAATTTTACTGACTGCCGTTTGTATCTATCAATTATCATTCACATGGGTAGCAAGTAGTGAAGAGACAAATGCAGATAAATATGCTAAAAAAGAGGCTAGTACTTTCAAAGCAGAGGCAGCTAAAACAGGTAATAAGAAAAAATTACCCAACAATGTTGAGGTTGACTTTAGTAATCCAGAAGCTGAAGATGTTGTTAAAGCATTCTATATTAATGAATATTTAAAATCAAAATCAGATAAAGCTGTTTATCCGTTAATAGGTTCGACCTTCTCGGAAGTGAAAAAACGAAGTTTAGCCTTCGGACTTGACTTAGTAGGTGGTATGAGTGTAACGCTCGAAATTTCTATTCCAGATCTTTTAAAGAACTATGCCCGAAATCCACGAGATTTAAAGTTTAAAAAAGTCTATAGTGCCGCGATGGATCGCTACAAAAACGGAGGCGATTTTATTAGCATTTTTATCGATGAAAATAAAAAGCAAAACAAAGATTTGGTTGTCAAATTATTCGCGTTAACTGACATTGAAGGTTTAACAAATAAATCAAGTGACTCTGACGTAGAAAGTTATTTTAGAAAAATTGCATCATCTTCAATGGATGGAGTTGAGCAAATCATGAATAAACGTATCAATCAATTTGGTGTTGCGCAACCAAACATTCAAAAAGATCCTGCAAATAATCGAATTTATATAGAATTACCAGGTGTTCAAGACGAGACAACTGTTGCAGAAAAACTACAATCCACTGCGAACTTACAGTTTTTCGAAACTTATGTTTATAATGATATCGCCAGCCAATGGGCTCAAGCTGTAACTTTATCTAAACAGGTTTATGATCCAAAATCTATCGAAGAGGAACCAGAAGTTGTTGATACATTGAATAAATCAGGAGACTCTTCTGCAATACAGAAAAAAGACTCTTCAGATACAACTAAAAAACCTGTTAAGAAAGAAGAAAAGATCTCTGCACCAACTAATCAAAAAGGGTTAGGTGATTTAGTTACTGCGAATGCAAATGACTTTGCTGTAGGTTCGGTTAAAACTGCAGACAAAGGAAAAGTTGACGAATTGTTAAGAAGAGCTGATATCCTTGAACTTTTTCCTGATGACTTGAAATTCATGTGGTCAGCAGAACCAGAGAAATTGGATGATAAGGCAAAAGAGAAAAGCTACAGATTATACGCTTGTAAAATACCAGAAAGTGGTAAAGCTGATGTTGGAGGAAAAGATATCCTAAAAGCAAGTACGGGATTTGATTCTCAAAATGGTGATATAACAGTCGATCTTCAAATGACATCCGAAGGAGCTGATAAATGGTCTAAAATGACAGCTGAAAATGTTGGGAAGTTCATTGCCATTACAATGGATGACGTTGTATATAGTGCTCCTAGAGTTAATCAAGCTATTAATGGAGGTAATACGCAAATTTCAGGTAACTTTTCAGTAGAAGAAGCAAAAGACCTAGCTGGATTATTAAATGGTGGAGCGCTTCCTGCTCCATGTGTAATAAAAGAACAAACCAAAGTAGGTCCAACAATTGGAGCTGAAAATACGCAAGCAGGTTTAATTTCCTTTGCAATTGCTTTGTTAGTAGTTTTCTTGTACATGTATTTCTATTACGGAAAATCAGGACTAGTTGCAAACGTTGCGTTGATTGCAAATATCTTTTTCATTTTTGGTTGTTTGGCAAGCTTCGGAGCTGTTCTTACACTCGCTGGTATTGCAGGTATCGTGTTAACAATTGGTATGGCAGTTGATGCCAACGTACTTGTTTATGAGCGTATTCGAGAAGAATTAGCTTCTGGAAAAGACGTAACCTCATCTATTGATGCAGGATATAAAATGGCATTGTCTTCAATTATTGATGCAAACGTTACAACCTTATTAACGGCAATTGTTTTGAAAATATTTGGTTCCGGACCAATTGAATCTTTTGCTACAACTTTGATCATTGGTATTTTCACTTCTGTTTTTGCAGCATTAATTATCTCTCGATTGATTTTTATTTGGATGTTAAGTAAAAATATGAAGATCGAATTTGATACAAAACTCACGCGAAATGCCTTCAAAAACTTAAAAATCAATTTTATTGGTAAAAGAAAATTGTACTACCTTGTTTCTACTTTTTTAGTTGTTGGATCCCTAATTTTAGTAGCAACTAAAGGATTAAAACCTTCTGTTGAATTTTCTGGAGGAAGAACATATGGGGTTAAGTTCGACAAAAGCGCTGCGAATGAAATCGAATTTATTAAATCAAATTTGACGAAATCATTTAATGGTGCTTCAGTTGATATTAAAACTAAATCGAATAATTTCTACGTAGAGATAACGACTAACTATTTATTATCAGAAGATTCTGGAGAATCTAAAGTTAAATCTAAATTAAATGAGGGGTTGACCAATTGTAAATCGAAATTGGGTAACTACAAAATCATGGAAACACGAAGTGTATCCTCTACGGTTTCAGGAGAATTAATCACTTCTTCGTCAATTGCCATTGGATTGTCACTTTTAATGATTTTTGCCTACATTTTACTTCGATTTGGTAAATGGCAATATTCATTTAGTGCTATTGCAGCTCTTTTCCATGACGTTGTAATTGTTCTTGGAGTTTTCTCTTTATTCAACGGAATTCTTCCTTTTAACATGGATGTTGATCAAGCATTTATAGCGGCTATACTTACAGTAATCGGATACTCAATAAACGATACCGTTGTTGTATTTGACCGTATTCGTGAAGATTTATCTTGGAAAAAAGATACTGATTTGGCTACAGAAGTTAATGGAGCGTTAAATTCAACATTATCACGTACAATAAATACATCCATGACGACGATTGTCGTATTAATTGTCATATTCTTGTTCGGTGGATCAGCAATTAAAGGATTCGTGTTTGCACTCTTAATTGGAATTGTTGTAGGAACATACTCCTCACTGTTAGTAGCATCCCCAATGTTACTTGATTTGTCTAAAAGCAAGAAATAAATTAAATTTCAATGATTTTTACGTCAGGCTTTCTTATGAGAGCCTGATTTATTATTGATTTGTCATCTCTGTTCTCCTGCTGAGGCTGAATGAATTTAACCCAATGATTAACCTCTAAATTATTAAAATGATAGGGGGCGAAACCATATCCTTTGAAAACACCATTTTCAATATAAACTATACTTTTCTCAAATTTATCCCTTCCCTTATCCAGTATAAAAAAGGTTTTTCTATGAAAAGTATATTGATCAATAAAATGCTGTACTCGTTGGTTATATGGATCTATACTTTCTGATTCAATACATGCACCTTTGCATTCCTCGATACTATAATAAAAACAAGAGTTTTCAACACGTTTTGTCCCACAATATTTTTCACATAATTCGTATTTTAATCGAACATAATCTAAAAATTCTGAGGCTTCTTTTCGAGAGGAAAATTGAATGATTGGATTGGAAGATTCCTTTGCAATTGACTTTACAATTAATCTCAAATAACCATTTAAGTCGAGCTCATCAAAAATTCCAAACCCAAAACTTGATTTCTTTAACGCCCTATTATATTTTGGTTTATTCAGTTTTACCAAATTAGACTCACGAAGTAGAGCAATCGTTTCAGAACCAGTCAATTCAAATTCGATTCGTGAAATCTCTTGAATCATTCTCATTCCTTTTTCAGTAGAAGAATTTCGCAAATGCTGCTCTACCCTATTTTTAATACTTTTGCTTTTACCGATATAAATCAATTGATTCATTTCATTGTAAAAAAAATATACACCCGTTTTATTTGGTAAATTTTCAACAGTTTCCAGATCCAATAAAGTATGAGTTAATTTTGGATTTATTACATGTTGAACCAGTTGCGTCAATTTAAAAGAATCTTTTTCGTGCATCATTCTAAAAAGATGTGCCGTGGCCAAAGCATCTCCACCTGCACGATGCCTACCTTGAATTTGAATCCCAAGTTCACGTGTTATTTTTCCTAAACTATATGATACATATCCAGGGAAAATTAACCGAGATGCGCGAACCGTACAGATTTGCGGTAGTCGAAAATCATATCCTAAACGTTTAAATTCACCCCGAATTACATGATAATCAAAAGAGACATTGTGTGCTACAAAAATACTTCCCTCGCAGAATTCAACAATTTTTTTGGCTACTTCATAGAACCGGGGAGAATCCTCCACCATTCGATCTGTAATACCTGTTAATTTGACAATAAAATCAGGAATTTTCTCTTCGGGATTTATTAACGTAACAAACTCATCAATAATGGTTTGTCCATCATATTTATACAATGCAATTTCAGTGATTTTCGTAGTTTTTGGGCTACCACCAGTCGTTTCTACATCCGTTATCACATAATTCATATAACGAAGATATTGAAAAACAAGGACAATAATTCATCCAGCCAAACGAATGTTCGTACTTTTGCCACTCGATGAAATCAATTTTCAAATACGGATCAAACTTTTGGATCATGTCACTCTCCATGTTTTTTTTCATGATGAGTTTCAATTTGATCATGCCGGAACTAAATGGTTTCATCACATCTTTAGGCGGTGCTGACATTAAAGGACTTGTAATTACTCTTTTTACTATTTCAGCAGGAATATCCAGACCTTTTTCTGGAAAAATTTCAGATCTTGTCGGACGTAAAACTACTATATACCTTGGAATTATTGTATGTTTTCTTGTTTCCATTAGCTATCCTTTGGCTCATTCTGTATTGTTTTTCTTGGGACTTCGTTTTTTACACGGATTGAGTGCAGGCTTCACACCTACAGGAGCAACAGCCTTAGTAACAGATATATTGCCCGAAACTTCTCGAGGTCAGGCAATGGGAATTTGGGGAACTTTTATTTCACTTGGAATTGGTGTTGGACAAGCTCTTGGATCATGGATTTTTATGCAATCGGGTTATACCGTGTTATTTGCTTGTTCAGGGGTTTTGAGTATTATCTCTCTTTTATTAGCCTTTTACGTACGAGAAACCCTAATTGTAAAAACAAAGTTTAAAGCGAAAATGCTGCTCGTAAAGTGGAATGATGTCTTTGAACCAAGTGTATTACCCGCCTCATTGGTTATGTTTCTCACCGCAGCCTCATCAGGAATAATTTTCGTGATCACGCCAGATATTTCTCATTTTTTGGGAATTCAAAATAAAGGTTGGTTTTTTGGAATTTACGTGATCTCGACTATTTTAGTACGTTTATTCACTGGTTCATTATCAGACAAAATTGGAAGAAGGAAAACTTTACTTATTGGCAACTTCTTTTTAATGACATCTATGATTTCCATTGGTCTTGCGGACAGTGTAACACATTATACTATTGCTGCCATAATCTTTGGTTTTGCTACAGGAATTTCAAGTCCGACACTTTTCGCATGGACAGCTGATCTTTCAGCCTTTGACAGAAGAGGTGTTGGGGCTGGGACGATGTTTATTGCACTAGAATGTGGAATTATGCTAGGATCTTTATCTACTCTGTTTTTCTATAGTTCTAACCTATCTTCAGTTTTTATATCGTTTGCCTTCGGGGCGGTTTTATCCCTTGTCGCCTCAATATATCTCATCTGGCATATACGAAATCGTAAATCTTTATTTTGACAAGATTTTTTTCATGATGTAGTGTCCTAAATAAATCAGTGGAGTCAAGGAAATGGCAATTAAAATCTTCAAGGAATAATTCGTAAAAGCAATCTGTGAAAAGTCTGCAAGTTTTATTTTACCGGGAAGAACAAACCCAATATACAAAACTATAAACGAGTCAATCAATTGAGAAAGTAAGGTGCTTCCTGTACTCCTCAACCAAATAAACTTATTGCCCGTTTTCTTTTTAATTTGATCAAAAACAAAGGCATCGAGTAATTGAGAAACTAAGAAGGCGGCAATACTTCCTACAATAACCATTTGAGCTTGTCCGAAAACAAGATTGTATGATTTGGAATCAGCTAAATCAGACCCAGGCAAATTAAAAGAAGGGATTCCTAACGTAATTGTCACAATTATAAAACAATAAGCAATTAAAATGGCCGTAATCCATGACAATCGTCTCACGGCTTTTTGACCGTAGAATTCATTCAATAAATCAGTTAATAAAAAAACGACCGGCCAAGGTAAAATTCCGACAATCGTAACAAATGGTCCAATTTTCCAGTCTCCAATTGAAAAAGAAATAGGAATTTCGATGAGTTTATTACTAATTAATTCAGCTGTTACAGCATTCGTGATAAACAACCCTGCTAAAAAAACAAAAATCCAGTTTCTCTTTTCATTCCATTGACCAAGTGCGCTTTGTTCCATATGTTGAAAAATCTACTTTAAATAATAGGACTGAAATCACTAAAATTCATTACTTTCGGCGCAATGAAAAAGGAAATCAGTATTGATTATTCAAAACTAACTAAATTGTATTACTCAATTGGTGAAGTTGCACAATTATTTGAAGTCAATGCATCTTTGATTCGATTTTGGGAAAAAGAATTTCAATTAAAACAACCCAAGAAAAACAACAAAGGAAATCGGATGTTTACGGTTAAAGAAATACAAATTCTTGGATCAATTTACCAACTCGTTAAAGTTCAAGGTTACAAACTTGATGCTGCTAAAATACAACTAAAATCTCGCAAAAAGCCAGAAACTTTCAAAGATAATTTGTTTGATTTAACCCCTGAGGAAATCGTAATTGACAAACTCAATCAAATTAAAATAAAACTACAACGATTAAAAATTTAATCCACGTAACTTAGCTTTAACATATTCGAACCTCCAAGATCTTCCAAAGGAATTGAAGCAATATTAACAACCATATCCCCCGATTCTAGGAAACCTGATTTTTTCATTAAGTACTTGATGTCAGCAATTGTATGATCAGTACTAATTCTTTTGTTATAATAAAATGCCTTAACACCCCAAATTAAACTAAGTTGAGTTAATATTTTGGGGTTACTGGTAAAAACAAAAATTGGAGATTTTGGTCTTTGTGAAGCCACTTTATAAGCTGTATAACCCGAGAAAGTCATTGTAATTAAAGCATCAGCCTCAACACGTTGAGATAATCGACAGGCATTAAAACAAATTGAATCTGTAATAAATCGCTCTTGTACTTTACTTGGTATTTCTTCTTTGTTGTAAATCTGATCGTGTTTTTCTACTTCCATTACAATGTTACTCATGGTTTGAATAACTTGGATTGGATATTGTCCCACTGAAGTTTCGCCAGAAAGCATAACAGCATCGGCACCATCCAAAACAGCATTAGCAACATCGTTTACTTCGGCGCGAGTAGGAGTAAGATTGGTAATCATACTTTCCATCATCTGAGTTGCAACAATGATTGGTTTGGCTTGACGTATTGATTTTTGAATTAATGACTTTTGAATCAACGGAACCTGTTGATAAGGAACCTCAACACCAAGATCTCCTCGAGCTACCATCAAGCCGTCACTTTCATGAATGATATCATCAATTTCTGTTAACGCTTCTGGTTTTTCAATTTTAGCTATTACCTTGGCATTGCTTCTTCTTTCTGAAATAATATGTTTTAAATCAATAATATCTCGAGCAGAACGCACAAAAGATAATCCTATCCAATCAACTTCATTATCTAAGGCAAACTCTAAATCTAGCTTATCTTTTTCAGTTAATGAAGGAAGTGAAATTTTAGTATTAGGAAAGTTTACACCTTTTTTCGAAGATAAGATACCACCGTTAACAATTTTCGTAACAATTTCCGAGTTACCATCAGTTGAAATAACCTCAAGTACAATCTTTCCATCGTCCAATAGAATGCGCTCTGAAGATTTAACTTCTTTTGGTAGATTAGGATAGTTAATGGAAATTCGGTCAGAATTACCGAGAACTTTATCAACTACAATTTTTAACTCATTACCTGGGATTAAATTTATACCATTATTTTCCATCTCATGAGTTCTAATTTTTGGTCCTTGCAAATCAGCAAGTAACGCGACATTCAGACCTAATTCATTATTTAATTCTCTCACATTTTTAATAACCTGTGAATGGTCATCATATCCACCGTGTGAAAAATTTAATCTACAAACGTTAAGTCCATTTAAAAACATATCTTTAAGAATATCTTTGGGCATTGAAGCAGGACCTATTGTTGCTACAATTTTTGTTTTTTTCGATGTTGTAATTTCGTTTTTTATAAATTGGATATCTTCTTTTTCCATGATTTTAGTTGAATTCTATATTTTGAAATGATTTAATTTTCTGATTGTCAAAAGCAAAAACACCAAGTACTGTTTCAATTTGACGTAGCTTTTTTATCAAATTGTTAATGTCAACAGCATAATTATTTGTCAAAAATAAGAAATAATCAATGCTTGTGGATTCAGGAATCAAAAAATCAATTCCATTTTTATTTTTCACTAAATAATATCCGATTCGATCTAGTTCGTCATGATAATTAAAATACGGAAACAAAATATCTTCGTCTTTCTTTTCATTGTAAACAGGTAATTTTTTATCGCTTTTTGTCAAATGAATTCCTAAATGATTATTAATATACCAAACTAATCGAAAATCCATTTGATGAGAGGTTAAACCGATAACATCAAAATCAAGTTCATCATCAAAACTCAGCGTGAATTTTTTAATTTTTGACATTAATACAAAATTAATCTGTTAATTCGTTGAACTTAATTAATTCTTGGAAACATATAAACAATGTCCTTTTAATCACAAGAAAACACGTACTCATTTGGCTGGTTAAAAATAAAACCATACTTTTGTAAGCGAATTCCGAAAGTCGGAGTCTACATAAAAATTATTAAAATAATATTGGCATGTATTTAACACCAGAAGTTAAAAAACAAATTTTCGCTAAACATGGCGGAAATGAGACAAACACAGGATCTACAGAAGGACAAATTGCGTTATACACATTTCGTATAAGTCACTTAACAGAACATTTGAAGAAAAATCGCAAAGATTATGGTACGCAAAGAGCTGTTCAACTTTTAGTAGGTAAGCGTCGTAGTTTATTGGATTATTTGAAAGCAAAAGACATTGAGAAATATCGTGCTTTGATTAAAGAATTAGGCTTACGTCGTTAATTCTGAGCACAAATTTATTGAAGAGGGGACATTCGGCTTTGGTCGTTTGTCCTTTTTTTGTGGTTGGTTATGGAGGAATTATGAGAGAATGAGGAGTTGAGGAATGAGGAGTTGAGGAATGAGAAGTTGAGGAATGAGAAGTTGAGGAATGAGGAGTTGAGGAATGAAGAGTTGAGGAATGAGGAGTTGAGGAATGAGGAGTTGAGGAATGAGGAGTTGAGGAGTTGAGGAGTTGAGGAATGAGGAGTTGAGGAATGAGGAGTTGAGGAATGAGGAGTTGAGGAATGAGGAGTTGAGGAATGAGGAATGAGGAGTTGAGGAATGAGGAGTTGAGGAATGAGGAGTTGAGGAATGAGAAGTTGAGGAATGAGGAATGAGGAGTTGAGGAATGAGAAATGAGGAGTTGAGAAATGAGGAGTTGAGAAATGAGGAGTTGAGGAATGAGGAGTTGAGGAATGAGGAGTTGAGGAATGAAGAGTTGAGGAATGAAGAGTTGAGGAATGAAGAGTTGAGGAATGAGAAGTTGAGGAATGAGAAGTTGAGGAGTTGAGGAATGAGGAATGAGGAGTTGAGGAATGAGGAATGAGGAATGAGGAGTTGAGGAATGAGGAATGAGGAATGAGAAGTTGAGGAATGAGAAGTTGAGGAATGAGAAGTTGAGGAATGAAGAGTTGATGAATGAAGAGTTGATGAATGAGGAGTTGAGGAATGAGGGAGAATGACTTAAGATTGAGAGAA
>JBIIHD010000234.1:0-3445 GCA_044236095.1 Crocinitomicaceae bacterium
TTATGGATTTGAATTCCTATATCAACAAAAATTATACAAAGGATTTTATGCTGTTTTAGCCTACACATTTGTTCGATCTGAATTTAAAGATAAAAATGACATTTATGTTCCTACCTCTTGGGATAGCAGACAAATTATTTCTTTTACAGGAGGAAAAAGATTTAATAATGGATGGGAATTTGGTTTTCGTTGGTTGTTTTCCGGAGGATCACCTTTTACACCATCTGATACTGTAAATTCAAGCCTCATCCAAAATTGGAATATCAATGGTTTTGCATTTCCAGATTATTCTAAATTAAATACAGAGAGAGAAGCGAATTTTCATCAACTGAATATTAGGGTAGACAAGAAGATATTTTTGAAAAAGTTCTCATTGAATTTTTATTTAGATATCCAAAATTTATATGGTTATAAAACCAAGGTGGCTCCAATTTATCTGGTTGAATCCGATGCAAATGGTAATCCTGTTGTTGATCCAAATGATCCAACGAGATACAAGCTTAAAAAAATTGAAAATACTTCTGGAATTGTACAACCTACTTTAGGTATTATCGTAGAGTTTGCCGCTAAAAAGAAGAATTAGACTTATTTTCGGTTTTTTCGTATAAAGTCCATATCTTTACTTGAAAATAGCACTTTGAGTAAGTTATTATTTACTTTTTTTTTAATTACATTTTGTTTATTGCAAAACACATTTGCACAAGATATTCATTGGTCTCAGTTTAATGATAATCAGTTGTTTCAGAATCCTGCTCACACTGGACATTTTGATGGTGATTATCGTTTTATAGGTAATTATAGAAATCAATGGAGCAGTGTTACGATTCCATTCAGCACTTTTTCATCTTCAGTAGATCTTAGAAAGAAGAACTTTGGTCTTGGGCTACTTCTTTTTCATGACCAGGCAGGCGATGGGAAATTCAGAACAGTTGAGGCTCAACTTAACCTAGCCTATCAGTTCAATCTTACGAAAGATAGTACTCATTTACTTCGGATGGGTTTAAATGCCGGGATGAATCATAGACAATTAAATTGGGATAAGTTGTATTATGATAATCAATATAACGGTTATGTATTTGACCCAACTTTACCATCAAATGAGAATTTTCAAGCTGATCGAAAAACAAATTTGAATGTTGGAGTAGGTTTGTTGTATGAATGGAGGAGAAATAATCGCTTTAAAATTCTTTCTGGTTTTGGATCATATAATTTAAATCAGCCTAACCAAGGTTTTTACAATGAGGTAATAAAACGCGATATTCGCTTGTCTTCTTTCGTTAAAGGTACCTTTCTATTAAATCAAAATTGGGATATTATTCCAAGTGTCCAGTATTCTCATCAAGGTATATATCGAGAATTGATAATGGGAACCTCCTTTAAGTATTATTTAAATGTTTCTCCTAGAAAATATCAAGCTCTCTATATGGGAATTTGGAATAGAGGAAATGACGCTTCCTTCTTGTCACTTGGTTTTGATTACAATGATCTTTTCTTTGGGGTTAGTTATGATTTGAACTATTCTAAACTGGTTCCTGCAAGCAGATTGCGTGGTGGATACGAGTTTGCAGTTCGTTATATTATTAGAACTTTTAAACCGAAAAAGATTCTACATAGAGTATGCCCAGATTATATTTAGTTCTCTTTTTTACTCTATTTTTGAGTGCATTTTATTCTCAAAAGACTGTCAAGAAATACGTTAAATTTGCGGATGAACAGTACAAAAAAGGGGATTATTTTTATGCATTAGAGTATTATAAAAAAGCTTTAGAAGTAGATTCTAACAATTTGGATTATTTGTGGAAATATGCAGAGACTCTAAGAGCATATAAAGATTATAAGGAGGCTGAAAAGTATTACTTGAAGGTCTTTCAGCGAGAAAAGACAAAAAAATATCCCTACAGTTTATTGTATTATGGATTAATGCAAAAACAGAATAAAAATTATTCAAGAGCATTAGGGACCTTCAAATCTGCACAGAAAAAATATGATTCACAACAAAATAGTTATTTGTATAAAAAGTCCACAAGAGAAATCGAATCATGTTCTTGGGCCATTGAAAATTTGAAAGATACTTTGGAAGTGTCTGTTTTTGCATTGCCAAATACCGTAAATTCAACGAATGCTGAGTTCCCTCACATTGTTAAGGACGGTAGACTAATATTTTCTTCTCTTCGCGCAGATTCAATAACAAAACAAGAGGAAGTTTATACTAGAGACTATAAAACGAATTTATATTCTTCAAGGATAAACGAGGGTCAATATCTTCAAAACAAGTTGATAGATTCGCTCATATTGTCCAATCAAAGCAGGGGGAATGGCACTTTTTCAATTGATGGAAAAACATATTTTTTCAGTGTATGTGAAGACGAATCTTTCAATTATAAATGTCAAATTTGGTATTCAAAATACGATAGCGGTAAGTTTTCGATTGCAAAACCGTTAGGTTCAGATATTAATTCTCTAGGTTTTAATACAACGATGCCTTCAATTGGATTTCTGAATAACAAGGAAGTATTATTTTTTGCATCAGATCGCAATGATAATGGAATGGATTTATTCTATGCTGATGTAAATCCTGATGGGATTACATTTTCCAATATAACCCCGATTTCTGCCTTAAATTCAATCGATAACGAAATTACTCCATGGTTCGATAATCATGATAATAAACTTTATTTTTCTTCATCATGGTTTAACGGTTTTGGTGGTCATGATATTTTTTACAGCGAGGTAAAAGATGGATCGTTTTCATCTCCCATTAATATTGGTTGGCCTTACAATAGTCCTGCAAATGATCAATATTTCTTTTTTCATAATGATACGAGCTATTTTTCAAGTAATAGAATTGGTAGTACTTCAGTTAAAAATCCGACTTGTTGTTCTGATATCTTTTCTACCATTCCCGAGGACTATGAGGATTTGATAGACTCTTCAATTATCAGTACAACAATATCTCTTATGGAGCGATTACCAGTTAAATTGTATTTTCACAATGATCAACCAAATGCATGGTCATGGGATACAGTAACTTCTTTGAATTACTTGGAAACGTATACATCGTATAAAAATTTATTACTTCTCTATAAATCGGAGTACTCACGTGGATTAGATTCAATTAAAGCTAAAGATTCAAGGAGAATCATTGAAGATTTTTTTATTGATGAGGTAGACAAAGGGGTAGAGGAGCTGAAAATATTTACTACAATGCTTAAAGATGAGCTGGGTAAAGGAAGTAAGTTGAAATTAACGCTTCGCGGGTTTGCCAGTCCATTGGCGCCAACAGAATACAATGTTAATCTCACTAAAAGACGTATTTCTTCATTTGTCAATTATTTGAAGAAATACAATAATGGAGAATTTATTCCATATCTTGAGAATAAGGCGGAAAATGGAGGACAGATTTTCGTTGAATTTGCTCCATTTGGAGAATATAAAGCCGATCAAA
>JBIIHD010000235.1:0-3440 GCA_044236095.1 Crocinitomicaceae bacterium
ATTTCAAGGTAATGAATTGCTGATGTTGTCTGTGTTGATTTTCAACCAATTATTGATCATGTTTACGGCTTATGCCCGCAGTTATTTTTCAGGACTACATTTTTTTAAAATTGACTCCCTAATTTCCGTGCTTGATCGTTTTTTATTAATTGTTATTTGTGGAGCGCTTTTATATTCATCTATTTTAGGAGCTGTTTTTAAAATCGAATGGTACATTTATGCTCAAACGATTTCCTATCTCATAACCGCATTTATTGCATTCTTTGTGCTTTCAAGAAAAATTAAGATCGAATCATTTCAATTTGATCTTAATTTTTCTATTTCGGTAATAAAGGAAAGCATCCCTTATGCAACATTAATTCTTTTAATGTTAATTTACACGCGTTCGGATTCGGTAATCCTTGAACGTTTGCATCAGAATGGGCAGTTCGAGGCGGGGGTTTATGCTCAAGGCTTTCGATTATTAGATGCCCTCTACATGTTCGGGATGGTTTTCGTAATGTTACTTTTCCCTATGTTTTCCAGGATTTTAAAACAATCTAAACATGAAATTATTCCACTTTTACAAACTAGCGGCAATTTATTGATTGGGGGGTGTGGGGTAGTCGTTATCGCCCTATATTTCAATGCTGAAACAGTACTTGGTTGGATATATGATGCAAATATTTCAGAGTCTTCCGGTTCATTTCGTTGGTTAATGTTGGGGTTTTTTAGTATCAGCTTTAATTTTATTTTTGGAACCCTGCTAACTGCAAACGGTAATTTTAAAGTGTTAAACAATCTAGCCGCCTTTGCTGCTGTGTTTAATGTAGGATTAAATATATTCGTGGCGCCTCGGTATGGAGCTGTGGGAATAGCTGTGGTGTTTTTTATCACGCAAAGCCTCGTTTCTCTTGCTCAATTAATTATTTCTCTTAAAATAATTAAGCTTTCTCCAAATACACCTTTCATTTGGAAACATGTTACTATTTTCTTTATTATAACGATGATTGGAGTATTTAATTCTCAAGGATTAGTTTCTTTTTTTACTCAACTTTTATGTGGGGGCGCAATGTTATTAATACTTAAAATAATTAATCTTAAAGAGCTAAAATTGGCTTTTCTTGCGCCAAAAGAAACCTCTAACAATATTTAATCGTACAAATCGTTCAAAAGAAAATGCGATTGGCTAACTTCGCATTCGAAAACAATTGTACTATATGCCTGTAAAGAATACTGACTTATCAGAAAACACCAATGATTTTATCCAATTTATTTGGCTTAATAGAAAATTTATTATCTTCTTTACGACAATCGCAGCGGTTATTTCGCTTATTGTTTCTTTGCTTCTAACCCCTCTTTATTTATCAACAGCTATTGTTTTTCCTGCTGCATCATCTACAGTATCTTTTTCCGAGCAACGCAATGCTAAAAGTGCTTCCATGGATTTCGGAGAAGAAGAACAAGCAGAGCAGCTTGTACAAATACTTCAGTCGTCTAAAATTCGTGATAGGATAGTCAAAAAGTTTAATTTAATGAGGCATTACGAGATTGAAGAATCCGATCAAAATAAATTTTACAAACTGGTTAAACAATATGAAGGTCATTTTTCTTTTACTAGAACTCGTTTTGGATCTATTCGAATTGATGTATTGGACAAAGACCCTAAACTTGCAGCAGAAATGGCTAACAGTGTTGTGGAGTTAATTGATTCCGTAAAAAACGAAATGATTTCTCAACGAACAATACCGGCCTTTGACATCAATAAAAGAAAAAAAGAACAGCTTGAAAAGGAAATAGCCGGAATGAATATCGAACTCGATTCGCTTTCAGCAAAAGGAGTCATGTCGTTTAATAGTCGGTCTGGATTATTTGAAGCCTATGTTGGTGCATCTGGAGGCGACAGGGCTGACATGAAAGAAAAAATTGATATGAATATCAAATTCGGTTCAAAATACGATGGTTTGGAACGACTGAGAAATGAAAAAATCACAAAATTAGAGGAATTCCAAGCTGCTTACGAACAAGCAGAATCTGATGCCAACACTAAGTTTAACCATAAGTTTGTTGTTGAATACGCTGTTGTTGCTGACAAAAAAGATAAGCCAAAGCGATTGGTTATAATTCTAGTGGCCACACTAGGAGCCATGGTTTTCTCTGTCTTTTTGTTACTTGTTAAGCAACGTTATGCCGAGCTAAAAAAGGTAAAATGACCTATTTTCTAAAAAGTAATTATTTCATTTTTGTTTCCTCTCTCGTTTTTTTGAGCCTTTCAGTATTCTTAATCTGGATTGACTTATTTTGGCTCTGTTTATTTCCAATTGGTTTATTGGGAGTTTATTCCGCTATTTATCATACAAAACTTGTTTTTTTAAGCCTTGCTTTTCTTACCCCTCTTTCCGTAAATATTGAAGAATACACCAATGGACTTGGATTGTTTTTACCTACAGAGCCGTTTTTTTTCGGTTTGATGTTATTGATCTTATTTTTTGAATTCCGGAAAAGGACAATACCAAAAGAAATATTAAATCATCCTATTGTACTTGCAGCGGGACTCTATATTTCATGCTTGTTAATTACCTCTATTACCAGCTCAAATCCTTTGATATCATTTAAATTTCTTTTATCAAAGCTGTGGTTTATTATTCCAATGCTCTTGCTCGCCCCTTTGTTTTTTGCGGATAGAAAAACAATATACTGGTTTGTCTTTTTATTTGTTTTAGGCACCTTCCTGACAAGTATTTACACTATAATTCATCATAGTTTGTATGACTTTGGTGAAAAAGAAGGTCATTGGGTAATGTATCCATTTTTTAAAGATCATACTATTTACGGCGCTATTTTAGCCTTAGTAATTCCTTGGTCTATCAGCCTGTTTTTTTATAAAAAAACGAATCCGCTTGAAAATGTAGGATTGGTTTTAATGGTTGCAATATTGTTAGTTGCGTTATTTTTTTCTTATACGAGAGCCGCCTGGTTAAGTGTAATTGGGTCATTAAGTGTATGGATGATTATTTACTTACGCATAAAATTGTCTTATCTTCTCGTAGCAGGAGCAATTTTTATAGGGGGATTATTTGTTTTCTGGGATAATATTCAAATGGAACTTGAGCGCAACAATGAAGTTCATACCACAGAGGAGTTTGGAACTCGTCTTCAAAGTGCCGCAAACGTTTCTACAGACGCATCTAATTTAGAGAGAATAAATCGATGGGCATGTGCCATTGAAATGTTCAAGGAGCGACCTTTACTTGGATTTGGTCCGGGAACATATCAATTCGAATATGCCCAATTTCAAGAGCCTGAAAACTTAACTATTATTTCCACCAATTTTGGTGATTTAGGGAATGCACATAGTGAATATCTAGGTGCATTATCAGAATCCGGGATCTTTGGATTGATTTCTTTTTTAATTCTTGTTGGAGCAATGTTTTATTCGGGAATTACACTTTATTACGATA
>JBIIHD010000236.1:0-3421 GCA_044236095.1 Crocinitomicaceae bacterium
TCTTGTTCAGGCACAAGATAGCGTTGTGGTCTATTTTTCTTTTGATAGTTATTATTTAAATCCTACGGAAAAACTAAAACTCCAAAATATTCAGCTTGATCAAATTGAAAGTATTGATGGTTACACGGATACTTGTGGTCCGGATAGTTATAATATTTGGCTTGCAAAACAACGAATAAGCACCGTTTCAAAAGTTCTACTGCTCGGGAAAAATTCTCAAATCCAACAAACTCCATTTGGTGAAAACTTTAAGACGGCGCCAACTAACAAAGAAAATCGGAAGGTTGTGGTTAAACTGATTTCTCCAGAAGGTAAAACCAATTCTGACAAAGAAGAAAAAACAATTACGAAACAAATGGAGCAGGCAAAAACAGGAGATGAAATAAAGTTGAAATCGCTTAATTTTCAGCCGGGCCTTGATATTTTACTCCCTGAGGCACTTCCTACTTTAGCTGAGTTGCTTGAAGTCATGAAAAAAAATAAAAAATTGATGATTGAAATTCAGGGTCATATTTGTTGTGCAAGTTTTGACATCGATGATTTATCGACAGCAAGAGCCAAAAGAGTCTTTGATTATTTAGAAACAAATGGAATTTCTGCTGAAAGAATGGATTACATTGGATTTGGTGTTTCTCAACCTCTTTTCCCGATACCTGAAAAAAGTAATGAAGAACAAATTGCCAATAGAAGAGTTGTCGTAAAAATTATTAGTAATTAGCGGTCTGTTATCGTAGGTTATTCTCAATAAAAATTGCATAGAATTCCCTACATTTGTCTTTATGGAATCAAAGAATTCTAAAAAAATGATTGGTCGACGGGAATGGGCTTCTTTGCCTGATTTAGGTTTGAAACAAGTAATAGTGAAGATTGATACGGGCGCCTATTCATCGAGTATTCATGCATCTTACATTCAAGAACAAGATGGAATACTTGATGTAATTTTTTTAGATGAAAAGCATCCTGAATTTCACAATAATATCCTATCGTTTAAAGCATTTAGAAAAAAAAATGTCCGTAGTTCAAATGGACACGTGCAAGAACGTTACTTCATCAAAACAAAAATAGTCATAGGAAATGAAGAATTTAAAACGGAGTTTTCTTTAACGAAACGAAATGGACTGCGCTACCC
This sequence comes from Crocinitomicaceae bacterium, assembly GCA_044236095.1. Classification (GTDB taxonomy): domain Bacteria; phylum Bacteroidota; class Bacteroidia; order Flavobacteriales_D; family Crocinitomicaceae; genus UBA952. The sequence goes on from JBIIHD010000236.1 coordinate 1,130, forward strand.
AATACTAATCGGAAGGAGATTATTAAATAAGCGCTTTATAATTGATACAAGTTTGAAATACACACAGTCAAAAGTTTAACACATGAAAATTGGCATTTTATCGCGTAATGCAAATCTATATTCCACCCGTCGTCTGTACGAAGCAGCCGAACAACGGGGTCATGAAGCTTATATTATTGATCATTTACGATGCAACATTGAAATTGAACAAAAAGGTCCAGCTTTGTATTATGGAGAGGATTATTTGACTGGCTTTGATGCCGTTATTCCTAGAATTGGCGCATCTGTTACCTTCTTTGGAACAGCGGTAGTTCGTCAATTTGAAATGATGAACGTTTTTACAGCGGTAAATTCTCGAGGAATAATTCATTCACGGGATAAATTGCGTTGTTTGCAAGTTCTTTCGAAAGAGGGAATAGGCCTGCCCAAAACAGTTTTTACCAACTATTCAAAAAATGTAAAACATGTGGTTGAATCGGCCGGAGGAGCTCCTGTTGTTTTAAAACTTTTGGAAGGAACCCAAGGTTTAGGAGTTGTATTAGCCGAGAATATGAATGCCGCTCAATCCGTATTGGAAGCCTTTAATGGCTTGAAAGCGAGGGTAATTGTCCAGGAGTTTATTCGCGAAGCAAAAGGAGCAGATATTCGTGCTTTTGTAGTAGACGGTGAAGTTGTTGGAGCGATGAAAAGACAAGGAAAACCGGGAGAATTTCGCTCGAATTTACATCGTGGAGGAACGTCACAAATGATAGAACTTTCAATTGAAGAGAAATATACCGCCATTCTAGCAGCAAAAGCGGTAGGGCTTGGTGTAGCAGGGGTGGATATGCTTCAGTCAGAGAGAGGCCCATTGGTTTTGGAGGTTAATTCTTCTCCTGGATTGGAGGGAATTGAAAAAACAACTCAAGAGGACATTGCGGGAAAAATTATAGAATACATTGAAAGAAATGTCAACCGCTAAGAAAGAATACAGAAAACTGGTCATTCTTGGCAAAGAAATTTTACCAGGCAAAGGCGCTGAGCTTAATTTGGACGTTGCTAGATTACATACTCGAACTCCTATCTTGGTTCCCGTAATTGTGGAGCGCGCTAAAGAAGAAGGACCGACAGTACTTCTCATGGCTGGACTCCATGGAGATGAAATTAATGGGGTTGAAATTATTCGTCGATTTTTGCGAAAGAAACTGCATAAACCAACCAGAGGAACGATTATTTGTCTTCCGGTGTTTAATATTTTTGGGTTTCTCAATATTCAGCGAGAATTACCGGACGGGCGAGATTTAAATCGAAGTTTTCCTGGAAGCGCCAATGGGTCACTGGCAAGTCAATTTGCTTATCACTTTATGAAAGAAATAGCTCCACATTGCGATTACATTATTGATTTTCATACCGGAGCAGCTCAGCGAAATAACTTTCCGCAAATTCGTTGTGTAATGTCAGATCCCGAGAGTATGGAACTGGCAAAAGTGTTTAACCCACCCTTCATTTTGAATTCATCTTTGATTTCTAAAACCATCCGTGAATCCATGATTAAAATGAAGAAAAAAATTCTACTTTATGAAGGCGGAAAGGCAAATAGCATTGAGGAAATGATTGTAGAAGAAGGATTAAATGGGACGAAAAGAATCATCTCTCATTTAGGAATGAGAAATTACAAAATAGATATTAGCAAAGATCGAACACCAATTGTTTTAGATGAATCTAAATGGTTTAGAGCTCCGAATTCAGGGATGTTTCAGGCGTTAGTAAAGAAAGGATCACAAGTAAATAAAGGGGATGTTTTGGCGATTGTAACTGACCCATACGGAAATTTTGAAAAGAAAGTCAAAGCCAGTAATGACGGTTTTGTCATTTGCGTAAATGAATCGCCGATTGTTTTTAAAGGTGATGCGATTATTCACCTTGGGATTCAAAATTAGATTTCTAAGTTATCAATTAATCTCACCTCTCCACAATATGCTGCAATGCAAGCAACAGAATTTACCCTCCATGATTTAGTTAAAACTTCCAATGTTTCCGCGTCTACAATTTCTAAATATTCCAATTCTAGTTTTCCATTATTAAACCTAGATATTGCCTCTGCTTTTAGTTTTTCAGGTGACGCAAATTTTGTTTTTTTTTCTTTCATAAATGAAAGAGTTTGAAAAAGGATAAGAGCATCTTGTTTTTCTTTTTCTGAAAGCCTTAAATTTCGGCTGCTTTTAGCTAATCCATTTTTTTCTCGAACGGTTTCACAACCTACAATTTCGATGGGGAAATTGAATTGCTCGTTCATATATTTTATAATAGCTA
>JBIIHD010000237.1:0-3377 GCA_044236095.1 Crocinitomicaceae bacterium
CGTGGATTTTATTGCCCCAGAAATAGGTCTTATAATAGAAATAGATGGTTCATCTCATTTCAATAAAGGTGTATATGATTTTTATCGTCAACAGAGACTAGTAAGTTTTGGGCATAAATTTTTTAAGATTTTATGAAGGAGAAGTTCTTCAAAATTTTGGAGCAGTGAAAGAAAGAATTGATTATGCAATTTTTTGTTTGAAAGAATCAAGTTAAAGATTGATTATCTGTTGGTATTGATTTAATTTATTAAAATCATCACCTCCCTTAATCCCTCCTCGAGGAGGGAAACAATATCACCTCCCTTAGTCCCTCCTCGAGGAGGGAAAGAAAAGAGCTTCCTACCTCAAACGGCGGAGGGGGGAATATAACTTTTACGCTAAAGCTACGGAGCACAATGAAAAAAGCCGGCTTGCGGCCGGCTTTAATAAAACTTTAGTTCTTGTTAGAAGTTCCAGACATCGTGCTCAAAAGTACGAATGGTATTCTTAACTTTTTCAGACTCATATAACGCATCTGCTCCAAAACGATAATCTTCAATTTTACGGTCATACAAAGTTGATTCTTTGTAAACCACAGCGTTAAATCTACGTGTCATAAACAAATGATCAAAGGTATTACCACCCACGGTGCTTTTTGCGTCGTAGACGTAATAATTCTTTAGTACATCACGTACTTGAGGAAAGTAAACCCAAAACAATATTTTCTCCTCATTTTTATTAGCATCCCAAATCACAGGTGCTAACCCAATGATTCTGACTTGTAATTCTGACTTTTCTTTGTCAAAGTACCAATCTTCCTTCAATTTGTATTGATAAATTTGTAATGGTTGATATGGATCTACTTTTACAATATCGAATTCAACTTCAAACGGTTCCTGAGTATTAGTATTAGGATTTAAATAAGTTTCAGAGGAATCAGGTGCAAGTGTTTCACTTTTCCAATCAATGACTGTTTCGTCATTGGTTCCTTGCACATATTCTTTAATATTTGTTTTAAAACCTTTCCTATGAAAAATAGGCTTCTCATCTCCATTAATAAAAAGTGTTTTCTTAGTAGGTTGTGAAGAAACCTTTTCACTTGAAGCAATAACCGAGTTTAAATCTTTTACATATTCATTATCTTTTGTTATATCAGAGATAGTATAATCACGTTTTATGGGAATAGTAAATGCATCCCCTCCAGTTAGTGATCTTGAATCAAGAATACTTCCTTCACTCTTATCTTTATAACCTATAACTGTACCTCGAACTAAAGCTTCACGTAAAATGTAATATAAGCTATATCTACCTTGAGCATACACAGGATTTCTATCACTTATAGTTTCTAAAGGATAATACAAAGGGTGATTAATCTTTTCACGTAAGTCAATAAAACTCCACGTTCTTTTTCCCCATACATAATCATTTTCACGTACAAATTCAAAGGGAATGGCCCTTTTCTTGGCCAAAACATCCTTCTTTTCATAAACACCATCAACCACACCTGACTGAGGTTGACTGGAAGGTATAATTACGTTTGATGGACCAACTCGACCTTGACCAAACGATACTAGTGATACAGAAAAGAAAAATAATGTTATTGACCTATTCATAGTATTGAAAAAATTTAGATATCAAACATTGCTGTTGCCCTGTCATTAGCCGTTCCTGTGTACTTTACAGAAATACTACATTTACCGCCTCCAGCATTTTTAATTGCATTAAGATGTGCAGGTTGAATCGTTCCACCTGAACCTTCTAGCGATCCTTTTAAACCCGAAACTGAAATTGTATAGGAAACTACAGAAAACTTACCTTTACTTTTATCAAAAGGAACTTCATCACCGAAAGCAACTGTTAAAGAACCTCCAGATTTATTAGGACGAGATCCATCTGGCTGTCCATTCCAAAATAACTTCGCCTTTGGACATGGTTTTACAGTATAAGACTGAGAACCAAGTCCCACTGATTTTCCATCTTTACCAACACCTGAAGCTGATACAGTAATCTTCTGTCCTATTTGTGAAGCTGATGCATTAACAACAGATGGACTACAAGTTACACTCTTGTACAAGCCTGATGCTGATGCTCTAAAACTCATAGGTATTCCCGCATAAACAACTTGTATATCTTCACACATAATTGCGGCCGTAGTAGATCCCTTAATAACAGAAATCTTTTTTTCCCAATCAAGTTCTTTTTTTGCTCCACTTCTATCCTTAATAGCAATGGTACCTTTATATGTCATATCTTCTCCTGAACCGGTTGCTTTCATTATGGCCATACCATCTTGATAAGTAAAAGATCCACCCGTTGCCTCTGGAGTATTGTCAGAGTCATAAGCACCAACTACAACTCGGATTTCAAACTGTTCACCATCAGCTACTGTACCTGGCCCATCAGCCAAAGCTACCAATTTGTTAAATGAATATTGGGCACTTCCCACTTTACCAGCTAAATAACCTGCTGCCGTAGCTCGAGCATTCAAAACCTCCAATTGCATTGCAGTCAAAGAAGCTAAAGCTGCAACTAATGGAGAATGGTCGAAAGTTTTACCAATCCAATGAACATTTTTCACATCATTCACTTCTTCAAATCGTTCCTGTTTTGTAAGCTCCATATACAATTGTTTTAAAACACCAATATCCTCTTTGTTTAATTGTGTTGCTCTTAACATTTCATCAACTTTCTTGTTTAAATCCATATTGTCTTTAAAAGCATTAATTGGTTTTGTTTTAACAACATAAGTTGGATTTCCTATACCCTTACCTGAAATTGAATCAATTGACTTGTGATAAGTTCCCAAAGTTTCAACTATCATCGCACGATAGTCATTATACTTTTTCCATAACTTCATACCACTTTTATCAGGTGCTGGATTGTTAATTTCCTCACCAATGATTTCATGCATAGGGATGTCATATTGATCTTTCGCTTGAACCGCCATCAAATTCAAACGAGCTGGTCGTAATCCATCCTTAGAATCATATTTCTTCCACAAAATAGTCTCTTTATCATTCATTTTTTCAACATCCACCATTTCACCACTTTTCTTCATGATATCGATTTTCATTTCATCAATTAATTTGATGATCTCTCCAGTTTGCTTATCAATTTTTGTTATCATATCTAAATAATACAAACATTTTGCTGCTTTTCCAGGATTCTCTTTTTTGTTTGAGTCAACAAGACCTTTCAAATCTTTAACAAACACATCTCCTCTATCTAATTGAACAATTGCAGATTTCTGAGTATTCTCCTCGATTGCAACAAAAGCATCGAGGATAGATTTCGATACGTTCAACGCTAGAAGCGCTGTAAGTACCAAGTACATCATCCCAACCATTTTCTGTCTTGGGGTTTCCTTACCACCTCCCATTTTCTTATAATTTAAATT
>JBIIHD010000238.1:0-3370 GCA_044236095.1 Crocinitomicaceae bacterium
CTTGGTTGAAATCTTTTCTAAAATAAAATAATAATTTTGAGCTTGTTCGTACTCGCCTGAATTATATAATTGTTGAGATACAAAGGCTGCAGAACTTTCAGAATAACTACATACGGGTAATTCCAGAAGCTGCTTATAAAGTTCTATTTTCTTAGCACTGTTTAAATTTCTCCCATAACAATCTCCCAAGAAAAAGAGCGCCTCTGCGGCATATCTCCCTTGAGGAAATTTACTTAAATATGTTTCAAACTTTGGTATCGCTGCCGAAAACAAACTATCTGTGTAACTTTTTTCAGCCGGTTCATAATATAAGTTTTCAATTTCTTCTGAACTGATTTGTGCACAAGGATATTTTGATATTAAATCTTCCACTTTATCAGTTTGACCTTTAGCCAAGTAAACATTTTTAAGACCCGTCGCAGATTTTAAACAGATATCGTTGTTATTAAGATTTGCATCCAAAATCTTCTGATATTCAGCCTCTGCTTTCGCGTAATCATTGGTTAAAAAGTAAATGTCTGCTACCTCAATTTTACAATCCAGATAAAAAGCTGCTTTTGGATAGTCCGTTAATATTTTATTAAAGTAATTTAATGCATTCGTATAATCAGCCTTATCATCTTTATAGGCTAAAGCCAGGTCATAAAGAGCAGGTAGAATGAATTGCGATTTTTTGTATGAACTCAATAATTTCAATAATAGCTCAATTTTTTTATCGTTTTTTTCTAAAAACCCGCATGATTTTGACATATAATACAATGCAAGATCTTGACTTCCAGCATTTAAATCCAAAGCACTTTGATAAAATTTTATGGCCTCTTCATCTTTTCGGGTCATGTAATATGAATCGGCGATACGCAAATTAGCGTCCAGTAATTTTTCCGTGTCTTTTGATCCCGACTGAATGTATACTCGAAACATTTCTATTGACTCTGTTAAATTTAATTGTTTCAATCGAATATAACCCATTTGATAATAAGCTTCGTGGCGCATTTCAGCCGGACTTCCCGAAGGCTCTTTCAAATACAATCGATAAGCTATTAAGGCACTATCCAAAAGCACAGAATCTTGTTCTGTTTTTCGAGAAATAGATTCAAAATCTCTCAAAATTGATTCAGCTATCCAAAATTTAGATTGACTGTTCAAACGAAGATCTTCAGCATATTTTTGTGCTAATTTAAATTTGTAAATTGCCTCCTTGTAATCATTTTGCTGAAAAAGAGTTACGGCATAATTATAGGCAATAGATTGATAAAGAGCCTTCAATTTAAAATCCTTTTTTCCTAATTTATCAATTGTTGTCAAAGCTAATTCGTAATTATTAGTTCTCCTGTATACTTCAATTAAAAATTGGTTTATTTCATCAACATGTTGCGAGTTTGGAAAAAGCTTTAAAAATTTATCAAATATCTGGACCGACTGGTTGTAAGGACTATCATCCACATTAAAAGCTATTACAGCAGCATTATACAAAGCATTTTCTTGTAAAACCTTATCAAAATCCATAACAGCCGACTTTTCAAACGCAGTTCTGGCATTAATTAATTTAGAAGCATCTTTTGTTAAGGCATACTCTTGCTTGAAGATATCAGCCATTTGGTAATAGGTGATCTGAGATAAACTATCTTGTTTATTCAACACTAAATTAAATTTTTCCGTTGCTTTGCTTAACTTGCCGGTCTTGTAATATGCATTCCCCAATGCGTAATTGAAATTTCTATTCGATGTGCCAAGTTTAAGGGCTCTTAGTGTGGAATCATAATTCTCAAAATAAGGGATAGCATCGGCATATTTCTGTTTTTGATAAAACGCATCACCAATTAAGTAACGATTGTCATAGGAGAGTTTTTTTACTACTTTGTCATTAGAAAGACTATCGATACAATAGTCGAACTTTTTGTCAGCGTGCTTAATTTGCACCATAAAATTATAAGCTTGATCTCCATATTTAGAATTTGTTTTCAAACTTTCAAATTCATCAAATGCTGAAGATCTTGAATTTTCTGAATTAAGGATTATAGCGTAATAGTATTTCGAAGCATAGCCATACTCTGTAGGGCTATTTTTTGAATCCATAAATGCCGCCTTTGCTTTCGAATTGTCTTTCAACAAATGATGCGTGTAACCGGATTTAAAATAATACTCAATCTTATCTTCACTCGATAATTCAGAGACAATGACCTTTGAATACCACTCTCTTGCATTTTTATTGTCATTTTTGAAATAATAATTACCTAACTTGAAATAAATTCGATTTTTGTAGATGTTTTCTGGATAATCTTTGTTGAATTGAGTAAATAATCGAACAGCGTCTTCATCCAAATTCATTTCCAAAGTACTCAAACCTATATAATATCTAGCCTTTATATAAAAAGGATCATTAGCATTTTTACAAGAAGCCAGAAAAGTTTCGAACTCAAATTTTGCTGAGCTCATTTCGCGTTTCAGGAATAGTTCCTCGGCTCGGTAGTAACCTTCATATTCACTGGTGTATTTTTGAGTTGCTTGCGAAAACGCAGAACTAAAATAGAATAATATCGAAATTATTAAGAGGTATTTCATTTAAACATATTAAGGCAAGTAAAATTAATGCTGTGTTGAAGACAGATTTTTCATAGAATCAAAAGTTTTAAACTCAATTCTGTTAAGATAAAATAATAGCTGAGATCTAAGTTGTTACATTAAACATGATATTTGTATAAAATAAAAATCGTGTCGTCAGTTATCGAACTTCAAAAAGTAAATATTTACCAATCCGAAAAATTGATTTTGGAGAATGTGGATCTTTTGTTGAACGAAACTGAATTTGCCTACCTTATTGGAAAAACTGGGAGCGGAAAGAGTAGTCTTTTAAAAATACTATATGGAGAATTGCCTCTAACAAAAGGAGAAGGAAAAGTAGCCGGATTCGATCTTAAAAAATTAAAACGAAAAGATGTTCCTATGTTGCGAAGAAAAATTGGAATCGTTTTTCAAGATTTTCAGTTACTCATGGATCGCACGGTAATTCAGAACATGATTTTTGTTTTGGGTGCAACGGGATGGAAGGATAAAACACTTATTCAAAAACGTGCATTGAGTGTTTTGCAATTAGTTGGTGTTGAACAAAAGGCCAATGCAATGCCTCATACTCTCTCAGGAGGAGAACAACAGCGAGTAGCTATTGCAAGAGCACTGCTCAATCAACCTGAGTTATTATTGGCAGATGAACCAACAGGAAATTTAGACCCTGAAACCTCAGAGGAAATTATGCATCTATTGATTGCAGTAGCTAAAGAGGAAAAATCAGCTATCCTAATGGCAACTCATGATTTAAATATGGTAAAAAAATTTCCTGCTCGGGTTTTACGTGTTGGAACTGGTTCTGTTA
>JBIIHD010000239.1:0-3368 GCA_044236095.1 Crocinitomicaceae bacterium
GAATCTACTTCGTATGATCCTCGCAGTCCCTATTCTGCCTCAAAAGCATCATCTGATCATTTTATAATGGCCTATTATCACACTTATGGCCTTCCTATAAAAATGTCTAATTGTTCGAATAATTACGGCAGTCATCATTTTCCAGAGAAATTGATTCCATTGATGATTCACAATATTCAACACAACAAACCACTTCCAGTTTATGGAAAAGGAGATAATATTCGCGATTGGTTGTGGGTTGAGGATCATGCTAGTGCAATCGATACCATTTTTCATCAGGGAAGAGTAGGGGAATCCTATAACGTGGGTGGTTTGAACGAATGGACAAATATCGAATTGGTTCGTTTTCTATGTCAACTTATGGATGAAAAATTAGGTAGAGATAAAGGTGAATCTGAAAATTTGATTACCTATGTTACCGACCGTGCAGGACATGATAAGCGTTATGCCATCGATGCATCAAAGTTGGAAAACGAACTAAACTGGCGACCATCGATAAAATTTGAAGAAGGATTGTCTAAAACAGTAGATTGGTATTTGGAAAATCAAGATTGGGTAAATAAAGTAACAAGTGGATCGTACAAGGAGTATTACGAAAAGATGTACGATAATAGATAAAATACATGGGGGTTTTTAGTCGGTTTTTTGGGAAAAAAGAAGAAGAATTACCTGAGTTCTTTCTATCGAATATAAAGGCTGATATGCATAGCCATCTTATTCCTGGAATCGATGATGGGTCACAAACGATGGATCAAACCATTGCTATGTTGGCAAAATTTGAAAGTTTAGGCTACAGAAAAGTGGTTACAACTCCTCATATCATGTCGGATTCTTTTCCGAATACTCCTGAAATTATTTTAGGAGGATTAGAAAACGTACGTCAAGAAATTCAAAAATTAGGAATTAATATTGAAATTGAGGCCGCAGCAGAATATTATTTTGACGAAACACTAGTTCCAAAAATAAAGAACAAAGAATTACTCACATTTGGAGATAATTATGTTTTAATTGAATTTGGATTTCACTCTCCCCCTCAGTACGTTGATCAGTTATTTTTTGATTTACACACTATGGGGTATCGTGTCGTAATTGCACATTTTGAAAGATATACTTATTTTCTTGGTAATATAGAAAAAGCAATAGAATGGCGCCAAAAAGGAGTTAATATTCAATTGAATTTAAACTCTCTAAGTGGAAACTATGGCCCGGCGATCAAAAAGCAAGCTGAAGCACTAATTGATGCTCAAGCAATTGATTTTGTTGGAACTGATTGTCATCGAATTGAACACTTACAGCTATTAGAAGAAACAATCAAAACGAAATATTTTAGAAAATTGGGTCAAATTCCTTTGAAAAATACAATCATCTAATAAAAAGTTTTATTCTCTCGAACCATTTTACGCAATAAAGCATTCGGTCTGTAACGATCTTCACCGTATTCTTGAAATAATGTCTCCAATTGTTTTAAAATATTTTCAAGACCCATTTCATCTGCCCATTTCAATAACCCTTTCGGATAATTTACACCTTTAGTCATAGCAAGATCAATTGCCTCTATTGTACCCACTTGCATAAAAACAGCGTCAACTGCTTCATTCATTAACATGTATAAAATTCGATTGAAAATTGTTTTTCCTAATTCTTCATCCATCGTAGGAATCGGCGAAACGGAATTTTCAGAATAATCGTAATACCCTCTTCCAGTTTTTCTTCCGTAAAATCCTGCCTCTTTATGCCTTTTTTGAGTAAAGCTTGGTTTAAATCTTGGATCATAATAAAATGCTTCAAAAACAGACTCAGTAACTGCATAATTCACATCATTTCCGATGTAGTCCATTAAAGTAAATGGGCCCATTTTAAAACCACCAAAATGTGTCATTGCCCAATCAATTGTTGCAAAATCAGCAATCCCTTCCTCATAGATTCGAAGTGCTTCTCCATAAAATGGACGAGCTACTCTATTGACAATAAATCCGGGAGTATCTTTACAAACAACTCCCACCTTACCCCAATCTGAAATAATATTCTTGCATGTGAGTAAAACATCGTTAGACGTTTGAACTGCGGGAATTATTTCCACAAGTGGCATTAGTGGAGCAGGATTAAAAAAATGAATGCCAATTATGCGATTCGGATGCTGCAAAACAGAACCTAATGATGCAATAGAGAGCGATGAAGTATTGCTTGCAAGTATGCAATCTAATGACACAACTGATTCAATTTGTTTCAATAATTCGTGCTTCACAGTCAAATTTTCTATGATAGCTTCAATGACTAATCCACAATCGGCCAGTGAATTAACGTTGCTTGAATAAGTAATATTTCGCTCGATTTCTCGTGATTTTTCGAGACTAATTTTTCCTTTTTCAACTAATTTTTCGAGTGTTGAAGCCAATCCGGACTGAGCTTTTCGCAAAGCATTTTCGGAAGCATCAATTAGAATAACTTCATGATTATTCTGTGCCGCAACCTGAGCTATCCCACTTCCCATGGTGCCTGCTCCAATAACTCCAATTTTCATTTTCCTTTAAATATCGGTTTTCTTTTCTCCAAAAATGCAGCAACACCCTCTTTAAAATCAAAGGTTTCACCTGCCTCAGTTTGAAGAATCTCTTCCAAATCCAACTGCTGATTCAATGAATTATTCCAAGATTCATTAATAGCCCTTTTAGTGAGACCAATTCCCTTAGTTGGCATTTGAGCTAAAGTTTGTGAGATTTTTTGAACTTCATTATCGAAGTTTTCGTCTGAAACGGCTTTATAGATCATATTCATTTGTTCAGCATCTTTAGCTGAAACTTTATCGCCTGTAATCATTAATGCAAGAGCCTTTTGCATTCCAATTAATCTTGGAAGAATAAATGTACCTCCAGAATCCGGAATCAATCCAATTTTACTAAACGCTTGAATAAACGATGCGCTTTCCTTGGCAATTACCAAATCACACGCTAAAGCAATATTGGCTCCAGCTCCAGCTGCTACTCCGTTAACAGCAGCAATAATTGGTTTTTCAATTTCTCTAATTTGACGTATTATTGGGTTGTAATGTTCTCTTACGATTGACCGAAGTTCTGGGCCATGTGGATCTGTCGCTTCTCCCAAATCTTGTCCTGCACAAAATGCTTTCCCTTCTCCAGTGATGATTATAGCCCTTATATTTTCATTCTTTTCAGCATGTGCCAAGGCTTCTTGAAGCTTAAGTGCCATTTCCTTATTAAAGGAATTGAACAATTCAGGTCGATTTAATAGAATTGTAAAAATATTGTTTTCGATTCTCGTATTTAATACCATAAACTTTTTATACAAAGATAGGGTTTGAATTAATTTTCTTGACATAGGTCAATAATTTTTGCGCGTACAACTTTTAA
>JBIIHD010000240.1:0-3359 GCA_044236095.1 Crocinitomicaceae bacterium
TGAAGAAGGTTTTATTCGTGTCATCGGAAAAGGCAATAAAGAACGCTTGGTTCCGGTTAGTCCAAGTGTTGAAAAAGAAATAGGAATTTATAACGATTTTATCCGTAGACATCAAGTCATTCAACCAGGGAATGAAAATGTAGTTTTCCTTAATCGAAGGGGAGCCAAATTAACCCGCGTAATGATTTTTACAATTATTAAAGATTTGGCAGAATTGACTGGAATCATAAAAAATATTTCTCCTCATACATTTCGGCATTCTTTTGCGACACATATGATTGAAGGAGGAGCAAATTTGCGAGCCGTTCAAGAAATGCTGGGTCATGAATCTATTACTACCACAGAAATTTATACGCATTTGGACCAACGATTTTTACGCGATGCTATTATTTCGTATCATCCAAGAAATGCAAAATAATCATGGTTTTAAAAATTGTTTTAAATGAATTATTTTTGTAGTACAATTCACTTATGAGCGAAAACCAAAAAAATTCAGAGAACACATTGCTTACTCGAACTAAAAAGCCAAAATGGTTGCGTGTAAAACTGCCAATTGGAGAGAATTATCGAAAAGTTCGATCGCTTGTAGATGAGCATAAGCTGCATACGATTTGCGAAAGCGGGAGCTGTCCGAATATGGGTGAATGTTGGGGAGAAGGCACTGCCACTTTTATGATTTTGGGTAATATTTGTACACGTTCATGTGGATTTTGCGCCGTACAAACAGGAAAACCGGAATCAGTTGATGTTTTCGAGCCGGGTAGAGTAGCAAATAGTGTCAAAATAATGAGTGTGAAGCATGCTGTTATTACTTCTGTTGATCGAGATGATTTAAAGGATGGCGGTGCTGAAATTTGGGCGCAGACTGTTCGTGCGATAAGGCAACAATCACCTGGAACAACATTAGAAACCCTTATTCCAGATTTTGCTGGGAAATGGGAAAATTTGCAAGTAATTATTGATGTCGCACCAGAAATTGTTTCTCACAATTTAGAAACTGTTCGAAGACTAACCAAACAAGTTCGAATTCAGGCAAAATATGACAGAAGTTTAGAGGTTTTATTTCGTTTAAAAAAAGGGGGGATGAGAACTAAATCGGGTGTCATGTTAGGGCTTGGTGAGAGTGAGGAAGAAACAATTGAAACTATGACAGATTTAAGAAGTGTTGGGGTTGATATTTTAACCTTAGGTCAATATTTACAACCCACGCCCAAACACCTTCCTGTGTCAGAATTTATAACTCCTGAGCAATTCGATAAACTGGGAAATTTAGGTCGCGAAATGGGGTTTCGTTATGTTGAAAGTGGTCCACTGGTTCGATCTTCATATCATGCAGAAAAACATTTGTTTTAATTATTGGTTTATTGTTCGATAATTCTTATCAAATTTAATATGAATAGGTATGGAAGTTGATTATTAATTTTTTTTATCAAAACTTCGCAAAAAACATTTTAAATATTGACAATTATTTTATAATTTGGCAGTCACAAACAAACATTCGTATATAACTTAACTATGAAAAAGAAAAATATATTCCTTGGTTCTCTTTTACTATCAGGTCTTGCAGCCACTATAACAACTGGGCTGTGGTTTTTCAATAATTCTGAAAGTAGTGCCTACAAGCAAAAGTCTTTATCGTTTTTGAACGAACAAAAATCAGATGAGGCAGCAGCTTGGTTGAGAGCCCGTTACATTGATGTTTCAACAGGTCAGCCTATAACCGCGGACAAGTTAGCTCAAGTTCAACAAAATATTAATAAGCTACCCAAGGAAAAATCCATTGTTTGGCAAGAAGAAGGACCTGATAATATTGGAGGAAGAACCAGAGCAATTACCATAAATCGCAACGCCCCAAATGACATTTGGGCAGGTGGTGTTTCTGGTGGATTATTTCATTCATCAAACGGAGGAAATTCTTGGTCGAGAGTAGATTCGTACATCGCCGCTGGAGCAAATCCTTACATTTCCAGTATGACAATGACCAAAGATGGAACTTTGTATGTGGCAACTGGTTCTAACGATGAGGGGTGGAATGGTAATGGTGTTTGGTATTCAGATGATTTAGGCGTTACATGGACGAAAATTCCAGGAACTACAAACTGTACGGAAATTGAAAGTGGCAATTCTTCAAATTACGCATGGATGGCGACAGAATCTGGTTTAAAAAAGTGGCAACTGGGTGATGCTGCCTTAACTTCGATCACTGCAGCTTCAGGAGGATGTTTTGCATTAAAGGTTTCCGGTGACGAACAAGTAATCGTAGCTGCTTATGGTGCTAATAAAACATATGTTTCTAGTGATGGTGGTGCCTCTTTTGTTGATCGCTCTGGAACCGTGGCGAACAACTTGGTTCTAGCCAATGCTCCAAGAATAGAATATGCTATTTCACACGAAAGAAATAACACAGGTAATTACTCATTGTATGCGGTTCGTACAAATTCAAACCTTTTAGGGATGCATGTTTCTCATGACAATGGTGCAACATGGACACAATTTGTAGGTAATCCAGGAACTCCTGCTCCATCTGACTTCGATATTTATCGTGACCAAGGCGATTACAATTCAATTGTTTCTGTTGCGCCTAATGATCCAGAAATGATTTTGATTGGTGGAATCGATGTATGGAGATGGAAACAAACAGTAAACAATCCTCCATCCGGTGGTTTCAGAAAAGTGAGCCAATGGTTTGTTGATCCAAGCTCCTCTATCTATGTTCACGCTGACAACCATGAAATGAAATGGGATAACAATGGTCGTTTTTATGCTGGAAATGACGGTGGTGTTAGTATTTCAAATAATGTTGATGCGACCAATCCTGATGCGATTGAATGGTTTGTAGCAAACAGAGGTTATAATGTTACTCAATTCTATGGAATTGCATTCGATAAATTTGGTGCTGTTATGGGAGGTACACAAGATAATGGTACGTTGTATAATGATCATACTATGAATACATACCAAGAATTCAGACAAGTGAATGGTGGCGATGGTTTTGAGTGTGAAATCTCATTCTTTAACGAAAGAGTAATGTTCTCCTCAGTGTATTATAACTCAATTTCACGATCAGGTGACAAAGGTCAAACTTGGACAAGTTTTGTTCCTAATTTACCGGGCACATATGATGATCCCGGAACAGATGGAAGTCCTTTTCACCCGTTTCACACTGAATTTATCTTAGCTGAAAATTATGATTTGAATTCGAAGGACTCTGTGACTTACATTCCGAAAAAAGACATTTCAGCAGGAGAAACTATTCGAGTTGCCAGTTTATCATCTGGCGATAGTATGACTTTGGTCGCTCCAGACAACTATTATTTTGATGAAGAGCTTGTATATGACCCATCACTTACAGTTAATGG
>JBIIHD010000241.1:0-3355 GCA_044236095.1 Crocinitomicaceae bacterium
TGGGTTTACGGCAATACGTTTTGGCGTGGATGATATTCCGAATACTACTCAATTGATAGATAATAATGGAAATATTAACTATGATAATGTTTCTTCTTTTTCTGCCGGTGATTACGCTTTTATTTTTTCCTATGCACGAAAACTGCCAATTCAAGGAATGTCTGTTGGTGGATCTTCGAAAGTTGTATATCGAAAAGTAGGAGATTTCGCTCGTTCATGGGGCTTTGGTCTTGATGCAGGATGGCAATATCAAGTAAATCCTAAACTTAAGTTAGGTGCTATGCTTCGAGATGCTACGTCTACTTTCAATGCTTGGACGTTTACCCTCGATGACGAAACAAAAAATATTTTCTTGAATACTGGAAACGCACTTCCTGAAAATGGATTAGAATTGACCTTGCCAAAATTAATTTTAGGTGTGGCGGGAAATATTCCAATTACCAAAAATGGTTTTTCGATAGGTGGTGAAGTGGATTTTGATATTACTACTGACGGTCGACGTAATACTATCATCAGTGCAAATCCTTTTTCCATTGACCCTCATGTGGGGATTCAGGTTGGATTTAAAGAATTTGTAAGAGTACGTGCCGGAATTTCTAATATGCAATACACGACTGAGTTAGATGACTCAAGAAGGTTCAATTTGCAGCCTAATATTGGATTAGGTGTTGCTATCAAAGGATTTTATTTAGATTACGCGTTTACTGACATAGGTGATGCATCCGTTGCGCTTTACTCACATATTATTTCACTTAGATTAAAATTAGATAAACCTAAGAATGCGATAAAATGAGGTACTTTTTAGTTTGTTTATTTTTTGCGAAATTTTCTTTTTCAAAGGCTCAGACCTTTGGGAATGAATGGATTAATTATAACCAAACGTATTATTCATTTCCTATTATTCAATCGGGAATTTACAAATTAGATTACTCAACTCTTCAGGCTGCAGGAATACCTATTTCCAATTTTCAAACTGCAAATATCCAAGTTTTTGGGCGTGAAAAAGAGGTTCCATTGTATATTGAAGATGGTGGGGATAACCAATTAAATAGTGGTGATTATATCCTTTTTTATGCTCAGCGAAATGATGGTTGGCTAGATTCAACATTGTATGATGATCCATCTTGGCTGGGGAATCCTAAATATAGTTTGTACAATGATACGATTCAATACTTTTTTACTTGGAATAATTTAACAACAAATAAGCGAATACAGGTTCAAACCGATGTTAATGTTACTTCATTTACACCTGAAAATTTTGTTTTATTTGAAAAGTCAACTTGGTACAATGAACGGTATAATGAAGGTGAAAAAACTTCGGATGCGTCAAGTTCATATTATGTACAAGGTGAAGGTTGGGGAAAAACTGCCTTGAATGGTGTTAATTCTACTCCTCAAGTTTGGGATTTTAGCGCTACTCAATTGGAAAATATTTATCAGGGGAATGGAGCTCCAAACGTAAAATATTCAGCGGTAATTGTAGGCTCCTCAAATGCCTATTTCAACCCACTTACCGTCAATGGAAATCACCATAGTCGACATACCATTGGGGCTTCTAATTACGTCCTTTTTGATACTATTTTCTCAGGATATAAAAGTGTTTATGTAAATAAAAATTTTCCAGTTTCGGTTTTGCCTGCAAGCGGTAACTCTAACTTCAAAGTTGCAATAGTTAATGATTTAAATAGCCCCGGAAATGTTGCAACTGATTTTCAGTCAATCAATTTTTGGTCGTTTAAATATCCTAGATTATTAAACTTTAATAACTCTACGAACGCGACATTTTCAGTTTTAAATTCAACAAGTTCAAGTAAAATTCGATTGAATATTTCCAATTTGAATGTATCAAATCCAGTAGTTTTCACATTGGGTTCATCCATGAATAAAATTCCAATGGTTCAAGCGAGTGGGCAATGGCAATGTTTAATTCCAAATGATATTTCTGTAATTGAACAAACAGTTGTTATTCAAGATTTTAATGCATTGAATAATGTTTCTCAGTTGAAACCTGTAAACGGAACTGGTCAATTCATGAATTATGGGGCAATTCCTAATTTAGAGCGTGCGTTGTTATTTATCTACCCTGGAAAGCTTAGAAATAAAGCACTTGAATATGCATCTCATAGAAGTTCATCGGCTGGAGGTTCATACAATGTTATTCCAGCACAAGTTGAAGATTTATACCAGCAATTCGGTGGAGGTATTTCAAAGCACATCAACGGTGTTAGACGATTTACTCATTTTATTTATGAAAATTCAACTCAAAAGCCAATAGGTTTATTTTTAGTAGGAAAGGGTATTCGAGAGGCAAATATTACTTCAACGACCAACATAGGTCCTGGTTCAAGAACGAATTCAGCGGCATATCAAAATAATTTAATTCCTTCATTTGGCCAACCTTCTTGTGATCAATGTATTACGGCTAATTTACCCAACAAAGATAAGTATGCTCCTCTAATTCCGACTGGTCGTATTTCTGTTCAAACTGAAGCTGAGTTACAAACTTATTTATCTAAAGTTATTGAGTATGAGCAGCAACAAAATCAACAATCAACATACTCGACTCAAACAAAAGACTGGCAGAAACACATTCTTCATTTTTCAGGAGGAACATCTTCAGGTGAGCAAACATTGTTTAAAAATTATTTAAACTCCATGGCAGAAACGGCGGAAGGTTCCTATTTTGCTGGAAATGTCACTGCTGTTGCGAAAGACAATAGCAACCCAATCTCACTGGCTGAATTGGATGTGATTAAAGATAGAATTTCAGATGGGGTTTCACTAATGAATTTCTTTGGTCACTTTACTACTTCTGAATCTGGTTTTGATATTAATATAGATGAACCCCAGAATTGGGATAATCAGGGAAAATATCCTGTTCTTTTGGCTAATTCGTGTTACAACGGAAATATTTTTCACAATGCCAACTCTAATTCTCAGTCTTTTGTATTAACGCCTGATGCCGGCGTGATAGCATACATTGGAACCATCAATTATGGTTTTACGAGTTCTCTATTTCAATATTCATCGAATTTTTACAAGCAGTTCAGCAAATATAATTATGGAGGAACAATTGCAGAACATATCAAAAATAGCATAGATTCAGTGCTTTCCTCAACTAGCTCGCTATTAACTGAGGCTACATTTTGCCAGATGACCTTGAATGGTGACCCAATGTTGAGGTTAAATTATCATAACAATCCTGAAATTGAGTTAACGGATTCCCGCGTAAATTTTGGGCCGAGTTTAATAACCTATGCTACTGACTCGCTGGATATATCTGTTACACTGCGGAATTTAGGAAAATCAATAACGGACACCTTTGCCATTGAAGTTACAAGAGATTTCCCGAATT
>JBIIHD010000015.1:0-10843 GCA_044236095.1 Crocinitomicaceae bacterium
ATCAAAAGAACTAACTATAACCTCACCAAAACCTGTTGCGTTTCTGCAAAATAGTTGATCCGAGTCAAGGAGTAAATCCGTAAACGTTGAATTTGCATACGTATTTTTCTTAACCCAAAGATAATTGCCGAGAGAATCTAATCGCATTATTAATCCCGAGGTAGTGTTGTTGGATGTGTAGGTTCCGACGATGAATATGGATTTATCAGTCGCTTGTTTTAGAGAATTTATTTCAATTTTATCGTTACCAGGCATTTCAAAGCTTTTTTGCCAAAGGATATTTCCTGATGTATCCAGTTTAATAACATAGCCTCCGTCAATGGTTTCAGTTTTTTTCGCAATAATTAAAAAGGAAGAATCAGTATCAATTAAAAAATCGGAAATCAATATTTCAGCACCAGAGCCATCTGAAATAGATTTTTTCCAAATTTCGTTTCCATTTTGATCTAATTTCAATAATGCTCCTCCAAACTGAGCCGTAATTGGATTATAAATTTTGCCTCCTGCAATAAATCCTGAATCGGGAAATTGTTCAATGGTTTCAAAAGAAAACTTATTGTCGAAAGATGTGTACGCTTTTTCCCAATGGTTCTGACCTGAAGAATCGCTGTAAATTACAAACCCTGCGGCGTAATTATTTTGGCCAAATTGAATAATTGCATTCCCAGCAACAACAAATCCACCATTTGAAGTCGATTTCAATGTTTTTGCATTAATTTGAGAATTTGATTCCCAGTATCGTTTCGAAGATAAATCAACTTGCTGAGAGAAAAAAGTTTGGTTGGTAAAAAACAGAATATAAATTACATAGATTTTATTTTTCATAATAAGTATAACGAAGATTAATTGAAATCGGCGGGTAAAAAAAAGGCTGTCACCATAGACAGCCAAAAGAGTAATTATTTAATGAATGATTTATTGAATAAAAACGGTTTCCTCGTTTAATTTCTCTGCTTCAATCTTGATTATTCCCTGTCCAACCATATTAAGTTTTTGTGCTTTAATGTCTAAAACTGCAACGCCGGCTTGACCAAGTTGATAAATTTCATTGAAATTAAAGGTTGCCAAACCCTCAATATTTGTATAAGAAGTGTCAAATACAGCAACTTGCTGAGGAGTTCCAGCCGTATTGGTGCCATAAAGTACTACCATTGCCTGATCAACAGAGACACTATTACTGTCTTTTACATAAACATGTGCAATTGTATCTTTCTTTTTACGGCAACCTGAAGTTGCTGAAATGGAAATCACCAAAATTGTAACAAAAAATAAAATTCTATTCATATATTAAAATTAATTAGGTAAATAAATTGTTTCGACCGATGTGGTGTGAATTCTACATCTGGTCTGACCTGTTCCAACTTTGTTGTTGTATTTTACGATAATATCAAAATACCCAGTTGTGTTTTCGTCTCCTGAACGGTATTGATCGAAATACTGATCCATGTCAATTACCGTAAAGCCAGAAGAATTTGTGTAGGAAGTATCTACAAAATCTTGTGTAGGAGGATTGGATTGTTGGTCACCGACAATTACAACTTTAGCACCTCCAATCAATTGATTCGTGGAAGATCGTACAAAAACTTTTAAAATTGCTGGATCTTTTGGTTCACATGATGTAAATCCTAGTAAAATGATAAAAAGAGGAATAATTACGGTTAGTTTTTTAAACATACTTTTAAAATTTAATCAAAAATACAATTTTTATTTCAAATACTTAATAAGTCATTTATTCTTACGATGATATCCATGAAATAATTCAATTATTGAAGGAAAAAAGTACCTTCATTGGTTTCTTGTTCTTTAATTTGAATAAAACCTGTTGAAACCTGGTTAAATTTTATGGCGTCAACATTTAAAATAGCCATTCCCGTTTGTCCTGCTTCGTAAAAATCACTTAAATCAAAATATGCTCTGCCACTTTCATCTGTCTGTTTAGTAAGGTCGATTCGCAACTTTTGTGCAGCGTTAGGTGTTGTTATTTCAGACGGTTGACCATAAAGTCTTACAGACGAACCACTACAAGCCGAACCGTCAGAATTTCGGATGTAAATAATTGCAACAGTTGGTTTTATTTTTACACATGATGAAAATGACACGAAAAGTATCATCAAGGTAAAAATAAATTTTCCGTAAAATATAATTCTTGAACTTCTCATCATTTATTCTAAATTTGTATGTTCTATTTGTTGAACAGATAAAGATATAAAAAAGTTACAACTACCGGTTAATTTAGTATGATAAATATTGAAAATATTGAGTCGGAAATTCTGTCATTTGAGATAAATACTTCTAAAAATCTAGATGAATTTCGCATACATTTTTTAGGTTCTAAAGGAATATTAAAAGAACTATATGCGAGACTCAGGGATGTTCCAAACGATCAAAAAAAAGAATTTGGACAAAAAATAAACTCCTTACGCATTTTAGCTGAGGAGAAGCTTTCGAATTTTTCTGAGATTTTAGAAAATCAATCCGATTCAGATAAAAGATATGATTTAACTCGTCCAGGTTCAGATGAATCAATTGGTTCAAGACATCCACTTTCTTTAATTCGAACCGAAATTATTGAGATTTTTAGCCGTATTGGATATTCTGTGTCGGAAGGGCCGGAAATAGAGGATGATTGGCATAATTTCTCTGCATTAAATTTTCCTCCTGAACATCCTGCGAGAGACATGCAAGACACTTTTTTTATTGAAAAAGGGGATAAAGAAATTGCCTTAAGAACACATACGAGTTCTGTCCAAGTAAGGGTGATGGAAAATTCAACTCCTCCTATTCGAACAATCTCACCGGGAAGAGTCTACAGAAATGAAGCCATTTCAGCTCGTGCGCATTGTTTTTTTCATCAAGTTGAAGGATTATATATTGATAAGAACGTTTCTTTTGCTGATTTAAAGCAAACTTTATTATACTTTGCAAAAGAACTTTTCGGTGAGAAAGCACAAATTAGATTGCGCCCGTCATATTTTCCTTTTACAGAACCGAGTGCAGAAGTTGATGTCTCTTGTACTATTTGCGACAGCAAGGGATGCAATGTTTGTAAGTACAGTGGATGGCTCGAGATTTTAGGATGTGGGATGGTGGATCCAAATGTGCTTGACGCATGCGGAATTGACTCGAATGAATTCTCAGGTTTTGCTTTCGGAATGGGAATCGAAAGAATTGCTCAGTTGAAATACAAAGTGAATGATTTAAGATTGTATTCTGAAAATGATGTTCGCTTTTTGAAACAGTTTCAATCGGGATTGTGATGGGCTGGTTTAAAAATGAAACAAAAAGTTTTTGGATTGAACTCAATTTAAATCATTCGGTTCAAGAATTAATTGACCTGAGTTTACATACGCCTGTTATTATTTTCAAACATAGCACTCGATGTAGTATTTCATCCATGGTGTTATCACGTTTTGAACGTGAATGGAAAAAAGAAACTAAAGCACATTTGTTTTACCTTGATCTCATTCAATTTAGGCAGCTTTCAAATGAAATTGCCAATCAATTAATTGTTGAACATCAATCTCCCCAGGCCATTTTACTCTTGAATGGGTTGGTTTGTTATTCTGAATCTCACAATGGAATTAGTGCGAATGAAATATTAACCAAAATTCAATCATGAAGAAATTAATAATTATCGGTTTATTATTACTTGTTGCTGGAGCATTCGTATACAATTCATTTTTTAAAAATGATGCATCAGATGATGAAACCTATGCTGCTACTTTTAAATTTAAAGAGAATTTGACAGTGATTAAAAATCAAGATGCAAAATTGGAAATTAAAGTAAACAATTCAGATGTGGTTAAACTGGAGTTAAAATTAAATGATAGCCTACTTCAAAAATGGGACTCTCCACAACAAAATCTGTCTTATATTCTGAAAACACAAAAACAAAAACTAGGATCAAAAAAATTATCTTTAATAGCAACGCTTTCAGATAATTCCAGTGAGAATGACGAGCGTTTTTTAATTGTATTGAATGACAAAGCCCCTGAAACTTGGAGTTTGCAAATTGAAAAGGAGTTCCCACACAGAGATTCTAGTTATACGCAAGGATTAGAATTTCACAATGGAGTCTTGTATGAAGGGACAGGAGATCCTAACAATTCAGGACAAACTATTTTAGCTCAAGTGGATATAAATTCGGGCAAATTTACAAAGCGGAATGGGCTTGATGCTTCTCATTTTGGTGAAGGTATAACTATACTAAATGATACTGTTTATCAATTAACATGGAAAAATCAAAAGTGCTTTACTTATAACGCTAAAGATTTGACTAAATATCCCAAAGAATTCCAATATAATGGAGAAGGTTGGGGAATATGTAATGATGGTAAATTATTAATTATGTCAAACGGTTCGGAACAAATTGTCTTTAGAAATCCTAAAAACTTTGAAATTGTTCGAACGATTGAGGTTTACACGAACAAAGGACCACTTTCTTTATTAAATGAATTAGAATTCATAGATGGTTTTATTTATGCTAATGTTTACACTAAGGATTTGATTGCCGTAATAAATCCATCAACCGGTGGGGTTGAAGCGTTAATTCAAGCTACTGATATTTGTACTAAATACAGAGGCAAGGGCGAAGTTTTGAACGGTATTGCATACAATTCTCAAGACAAACAATTGTTTATTACAGGAAAATACTGGAATAAACTATTAGCAGTTGAGCTAGATAAATAAAAGAATTAATCTTGTCTAACCAAGTGTAAAAATCCGTGACCTTCTAGTTCTTGACCTGTAATTCCAACACCTTCATAGCGATAGAAGTAAACTCCTTCTTCTGCATTCCCACCATCCCAACTAGGAACCATATTTGTTAAATCTTCACTTGTTTCATCATAGAGAACATTGCCCCAACGATTGAAAATGATAAGACGTAGTTTCTTTAAATTTTTCCATTGTACAGTGTAAATATCGTTTGATCCATCGAGGTTTGGTGTAAATACGTTAGGAGCTTCAATAACTGGATCAGGAAAAATACAACTTCCATCGTCAACAGTGGCATTTGGATTAAAGTTATCTGCTTCAGGGTTTGTACAACCGCACACTGTTGTGATTACTCCAATTACTGTTGTGTCAGCACAAAACTGTCCTTGTTGAGCAATCAACTGAATGACATATGACTGATTCATTGTAGAATCCGTATAGGTATGTGTAAAACCACTTAAATCCGTTGTTGTATTTGTTGTATTATCTCCCAAATTCCAAAGATATGATGTAGCGTTTTGACTATTATTGGTAATAGTAACTTCCAGAGGAGAACAGCCACTCAGAGGATTAACCGTAAATGAAGCTACAGGTGGATCGAGAAGATCTACAAAAACACTGTCATTCACCGTGCAAACATCATCAGTAACTGTAAAATAATACCAACCAGAAGGAATATTTTCCCAAACTGAGGCATCGATGAAATTTGGATTTTCTGGACCAGGTCCTGTCCAATTAAAAGAAGGGATTCCAGTTGTTCCAATAGCTAATCCCCATACAACACCGGTAGGTAGGCAGGTGGAAGGCTCCGTTCCCATCGTATCTATTGCCAGAGTTTGATTCATGGTGATTGTTACAGTGTCTGTCCCTGAAAAATTACAGTTGTCTGTGGCAGTTACTAGGTAGGAAACTGTTCCGTTTTGTGAGATACTTCCAGTTATCGTATCACCGCTACCGGTTGGATTACCGGTCAGAGTTGTCCACTCATAAACGTATGGAGCGTAACCACCGGATGCCGAGACGAAAAGAGGAATACTGTCTGTTGCACATTTAACAATTGGATCATTTTCCGTGATATTAATTATAGGGCCTTCTCCTATGTAGATAGTTCCAGAAGAGAAGATTGTATCATTACATGGATTTATTATTTCGACAGTAATAATTACTGATTCAAAACCTTCAGTAATCCCATCCTGAGTCGGTGTTAAGTTTATTACAACAGAATCTTCGCCAGGTAAAAATGTGATTGGATTTATTAAATCATTGTAATCAACACCTTCAATTGCATCTCCCGAAATTGTATAATTAATAATTAATGTATCATCTAGTTGAGTTTCAGGACGTGTAAAAATAAAGTTAGCATCTGTACATCCTTCAACAATTGTCGTGTCACCGGATACTGTTGCCACTGTAACGGCTACAGCATCAGACACAAAACTTCCAGCTTCTAAAAATACACCAGAATCATAAGCCTGATCACCTACATTAGAAATTGCCAATTTAATATGGTAGGTTTGATTACATTGAACTGATGCAGCCGCAGTTAAAACAACCGTTGTACCATCGTATTGAATGGCTGTACCATAGGTAGATCCGTTGTCATTAAAAACATAATATGCCGTATTTGAAGCATCTCCAACGTTATTTATTGTTACGGGAATGCCACCAGGAATAACGGCAATGTTTGCACCACCCGCAGGATATCCAGCTTGAGCATAAGGACCAGAAATACCAGGTCCCCATAAAAACAATCCAAATGCATCATTAAACGATGATGGAGAAAATTCTGGATATTCATCTGAACCAAAAATATAACGGAAACTCATGGTGTCTCCTGATGGAACAAAATCGAACTCTAAAACAGTACCGTTTGTAACAGTACCATTTGCAATTGCATTAAGGTGAGGATCTGTTGCTACATTTGGAGTTGGAGGTGTGTTGTTCGTGAAGCTAGTTGCATTATTCGGGCCTTGAGCACCAACACCATTCCCAGTTGTAAGTAGCATACCCGCACTGAATGGGAAAGAAGGGTTGTTATTCGTAAATGAGGTAATATTTGACACAGGTGTATTGGCATTTAATGGACTTCCATTGATTGTGATGTTGGATGCCGTTACGCCAAAGCCTAACAAAACATTGTTTACTAATTGTGTAGGAGTTTGAGTAGCGTTAACAAGAATGCTCTGAGAAAACAAAAAATGATTTGCTGTGAAAAAAATAACAATAGCGAATAATGTACCTTTGATCATGTTGTAAATTATAGTTCGTGTTTATGACAAGCAGACAACCTAAAAAGTTGCATTCGAACGCAAAAATAACAAAAGAAATATCAAAAAATAGTTAAATTAAAGATTAATTTAGACCTACACTGAAAAATAAGGATGGTAATTGATTTTTATCGTTTTCAGAATATTTCAATGTATCCATCAAATGAGCTACTTGAAAAATGGTTAAATTGGATTTAGTTCCCATAGAACGATGTTGGGATAATTTTGATTTCGCTTCGTTTGCCGAGTTTCTATTCAAATTTTGAAAGTTCTCTTTCATTTCAATTTTTTTTAATTGAGCAGAGTTACGGCACATTTCGAGCCAAGGTTACAAATTCTTATTCTTATATTATTTAAATAATTGATTTATAACCACCTACGATTCTATAACTTCTATTAGTTTTGCTTCATCTAGTCGCAAGGAGAGAACATATCCATCTATTTCTACTGCAATCGGATCGCGAAGTGGAGCTCTGAATAACCATTTTATTTCTCTATCTTTCATTAAACCCATTTCAGCAAATTTCGCTTCTAATTCCGTGGAAAGAATACGAACTATTTTCAATTTTGAATTCGTGGTAATTTCTGATAATAACACTTCCATTTATTTGAGAATTAAACGGATAGTTTGTCGAGTTCGCTGTTCCAATATGACCGTTTTATCTTTTGAAACTAAATCTATTGTCTTTTGGTCGTAATGCCTAATCGTAACTAATTCCAATTCGTCATTATACCAAACTTTATATTGATCTCCTAAAATGGATTTTACCAATTCAGGATCTGCTTTTTTCTGATCCAACAGAATGGAAAAACTCAAGGCCGAATTTTGCATTACATTAATCTTTATTCCAGCAGCAGCAAGTCGATTGAAGATATCGCTCAAATTTTCTTCCGCGATAAATGAAAAATCCGTCGGACGTATGGAAAATAAAACTTGGTCCTTTTTTACAATAAACGATGGAACTAAATTATCATAATCCATTGATTCCTGAATGATGGTTCCCCGCTCATCAGGATGAATAAAAGACTTTACAAACAACGGGATTCCTTTATTTTGGAGTGGTTTAATCGTTTTTGGGTGAATTACAGAAGCACCGTAGTAGGATAATTCAATCGCTTCTTTAAAAGAAATTTGATCTAACTTTACGGTGTCTGAAAAATATTTTGGGTCTGCATTTAACATTCCCGGTACATCTTTCCAGATAGTTACGTTTTCAGCATCCGTGCAATAAGCAAAAATTCCAGCTGTATAATCTGATCCTTCTCTACCCAGAGTGGTGGTGAATCCTTCAGGCGTATGTCCAATAAAACCTTGTGTTACTATTATTTCTGTATTCGAAAATCTTGGAAGTAAATTAGATTTCACCAATTCTTCGGTTTTTCCCCAATCTACTTTTCCTTCCTGGTATTGGTTATTAGTTCGTATTAATTCTCTTGAATCAGCCCAACCACTTGAAAAACCTTGTTCAAATAAATACGCTGAAACTATTTTGGAAGAAATTACCTCTCCTAAAGAAACAATTTGATCATATTCAAAGGAATAATTATCGGGGAAAGGTTTGTTAAATCGCTCCCGGATTTGATCAAAAATAGCTTCTATCTCATTGTAAATTTTAAAGTGCTTTTCAGCAAATAATTCTCCCAAAATCGATATATGGAAATCGTATAATTCATTTACTAAAGTGTTAAATTGACCGACATTTTTATCTTTTTCAGCGGCTACAATCTCTTCTAATTTATTGGTTGATTTTCCCATTGCCGATACAACCACTATCAACTTCTCTCCACGATATTTTGCCAAGATTGAAGCTACATTTCTTACAGCTTCCGAATCTTTTACTGAGGCGCCTCCAAATTTGAAAACTTTCATTTGAACTTATTTGAAAACAAAAATAACGATAAGAATGAAATGAAATATTGATAATAGAGAACATTCACGATGAAAATTGTAAATTCGTGAACTAAATTCTACGACATGAACAAACTATTTTTATTTCTTGCAATTCTTTTCATTGTTAGCAAATCTCTTCGTGCTGATGAAGGAATGCTTATTCCATCCTTGATTGCTGCATTTGAATCAGATATGAAAGCCAAGGGGATGAAATTATCTGCAGAAGATATTTATAGCGTTAATAAAGCAAGTTTAAAAGATGCCATACTTCAATTTGGTGGGGGATGCACTGCCGAGCTTGTATCCGATCAAGGTTTATTATTAACTAATCATCACTGTGGTTATTCGCAAATTCAATCCCATTCTTCATTAGAAAATGATTACTTAAAATTCGGTTTTTGGGCCAAAACAAAGGCGGATGAACTTCAAAATGCTGGTTTGACTGCTGTTCGCATAGTTCGGATTAAAGATGTTACCAAGTTGATTTTGGGTTCAGGAAAAACAGACGAGGCAAGTATTCAAGCTTTGATTAAAGAATTGACAACTAATGAGGTAGCTGGAACGCATTACGAAGCAGAAATTAAGCCTTTCAATTACGGTAATGATTACTATATGTTGGTGAAGGAAGTGTTTCTGGACGTTCGATTTGTTGGTACACCTCCAAATTCAATCGGAAAATTTGGTGGAGACACGGACAATTGGGTTTGGCCGCGACATACAGGTGATTTTTCTGTTTTTCGCATTTATGTCGGAAAAGACAACAAGCCAGCACCCTATTCTGCTGATAATGTTCCTTACAAACCCATTCATTTTCTCCCTATTTCATTCAAGAATCGCAAAGAAGGCGATTTCACCATGGTGTATGGTTTTCCGGGAGCGACTGAACAACATGTAGTTTCCTCGTATTTGAAATTTATCATTGAAAAAGAACGTCCTGCTCGAATCAGAATGCGTGATTTATCGTTGGGTGTTATTGATGCCGCGATGAAAGAATCGGACAAAACACGAATTCAGTATTCGGCAAAACAAGCAAGTATCGCTAATTCGTGGAAAAAATGGATTGGCCAGACCGATGGATTGAAGCGCTTAGATGCTGTGACGGTTAAAATCAATCGTGAGAAAGAATATACAGACAAAGCCAATTCGAAGCCTGAATGGAAAGCAAAATATGGTGATGTAGTTCAAAAAATGAATGACTTGGTAGCTAAAAAAGTGGATGTAGAGTTTCAATACGCCATGGGAGCTGAATATTTTTCGTACGGTCCCGAATATTTTAAGTTGGCGCGTGGACTCAATGATTTGCTAACGAATTATTCCAAATACAAAGAGAAAAATGAATTGACTGGAGTGATTGCAAAACTCAAAACAAGTGCTTCAGGATTTTTTAAAAATTATGATGAAAATGTAGATGGTAAAATTTTTGAATTGTTAACGATTGAATATTTCAAGCGCATTGGAGATACTTTACGAAGTGAAGCAGAAGTGAAGCAATTGAAAAATGATATTTATACCCAATCTGTTTTTACGAATAAAGAGCGTTATTTCAGCTTTTTAGATTCGTACAATGATGAAAGCAAGGCGAAAATAGAAAACGATCCAGGATTCAAGTATTACAATGGCTTGATATCGAAATTTAGGTCATCAACCAGCCCAGATTTCCAGGTGTTCAATGCGGAAATGACCGCATTATTGAAAATTTATGTGGAAGGAAAAAAAGTAATGTTTCCAAATGCCAAACATTGGCCGGATGCAAATAGCACGCTTCGCATTTCGTACGGAAAATTGGAAGGTTCCGCACCTGCAGATGGTATGAAATACACTGAGCATACAACATTAGATGGAATTATTGCCAAGTACAATTCGGGAAATCCTGATTTTGAATTACTTCCACGCATGTTGGATTTACACAAGACGAAAGATTATGGTCCGTATGCGCAGAATGGTGAATTGTGGGTGTGTTTTACGGGAT
>JBIIHD010000242.1:0-3350 GCA_044236095.1 Crocinitomicaceae bacterium
TAGTTTATGCCGTAAAAATGAGGTTGATGGCTTATTAGTTTTAGAATTTTTCGATACAGATTTCTTTATTGACAATCCGGCCGGTGCAGCGTCACAAGTAATTCAAGGAGCGCTTCAGGGAGGAAATAAGGAAATAACTGTTACCGGAATTGCTAAATCTGATGCAGGTTTTAGAGTGTATTATAACAAGGACAAAAAAATTGCACTTGAAGATAATTACAGATATTCCAAAAGGTGGGTTGAGCGATCTTTTACTGTTCAAGAGGCCTTATCCAAAATGATTCGTAAACGCAATGCTTTAATGAATATTAGTGATGAAACCGGACGCGAATTTGCTTTCACAATTGTCCCCTTGTATGTTTGGGAAAATAGAGTTTTAATGAAGGGAAAAGGTTTTTTTAAAGTTGCTGAACGACAAGCACTATCGAAAGATTGGGACGGTGCATTACAAACTTGGACAAGGATTTATGAAAATTCAACAAGTAGAAAACAAAGAGCAAAGGCAGCTCACAACATGGCTTTTGCCTATGAATTACAAGGTGATTTATTAAAAGCCCAAGTCTACATCTCAAAAGCTTATGTTGAGAAAGGGAAGAAAGCCAGTCTCGAATATTCCAATATTCTGGATAATTTGATACGACAACAAGATAAAATCAAAGAGCAAATGAAAAATTTTGAGTAAATTATCTATCAATTAAAACTAATTTTATCACAAAAAAGTAATTCATGCAGAGCATTTTATCACACCTTCAAGTCGAACAAAAAATCACGCGCCTTGCACATCAAATCATTGAAAACTGTTCAAATGAAAACGAAATTCTTTTGGGCGGTATTTGCGGTAACGGAATTGTTTTAGCTGAAAAAATGAAGGTTATTATTGAAAAAGAATCGAATCTACAAATACAAGTTTTTGAAATTACCTTAGATAAAATTGATCCTCTGCGAAATCCTATCAAACTTTCTATTGAAGAGTCTTCCTTGGAAAATGCATATGTCATTTTAATTGACGATGTGATAAATTCAGGAATTACGATGCAATACGCTTTAAAAAAAATACTTCAAAAACCTACCAAATCAATTAAAACAGTTGTGCTTATTGATAGAATGCATAGACGATACCCGATCAAAGCAGATTTTGTAGGGCTGAGTCTTTCCACAACTCTCAAAGAGCGCGTTGAAGTATTTTTAGAACCCAATTCGTATAAAGCAATTTTAGTATGATACAACGCATCACTGAATCTGATTCTATTCATCAGAATCTTGAACTAATGTCAACAATTGATCTCCTCACAGGGATCAATCAAGAAGACCAGAAAGTAGCTCTTGCAGTGCAAAAGATTATACCGGAAATTGCTTCATTTGTTGATACAGCAGCAGAAAAAATGAAGATGGGCGGTCGACTTTTTTACCTAGGTGCTGGAACTAGCGGACGGTTAGGAATTGTAGATGCAAGTGAATGTCCTCCCACGTTTGGCGTTGAACATGGGCTTGTTGTCGGGATCATTGCCGGTGGAGATCAAGCTATTCGAAAAGCAGTTGAATTTGCCGAGGATGACCGTGAACAAGGATGGTTGGATTTACAAAAGTTTGAAGTTAACCAAAATGATATAATTATTGGGATTGCTGCGTCCGGAACAACACCTTACGTTATTGGAGCTATAGAAAAGGCAAAAGACAGCGGAAATCTAACAGCAGGAATAACCTGTAATCCAGGAAGTCCACTTGCATTAATATCAGAATATGGATTAGTCGCTGAAGTTGGGCCTGAATTCGTTACAGGTAGTACAAGAATGAAATCAGGAACAGCTCAAAAACTCATTTTGAATATGATTTCAACAAGCTTGATGATCAAACTTGGTCGCGTAAAAGGGAACAAGATGGTGGATATGCAATTAAGCAATGTTAAACTGATTGATCGCGGAACACGCATGATCATGAAAGAATTAAACATTGAGGAAGAAATTGCAGCTGGGTTGTTAAAAAAATTCGGCTCCGTGAGAAAAGCAATCGAGAACTTTAAGAGTTGAGACTTTAATTCACAAAACTTACACTAAATCCTCATAGTCTTTGCTGCATTTTTTGTGTAATCGATTTGTTTTCAGTAATTTTATTTACATTTTTTTCAATGGACACTCAAAATATTACAATTTCTCACGAGGAAGTCGAAATCGCTCTCGAAAATAGGCTAGAGAAAAACTATCTTTTGGTTGCAACCATTGGGGTATCCATTCAATTTTTTTGGACAATTTTAGATTTGATTGTAATTCCTGATCTTTGGATTCAATTATTGTTTTTTAGATTAGGCATTTTATTACTACCTATTTTACTTGGCTTAACATACAAAAAACTTGGCTTAAAGGCTGTTCATTGCATTTTTTTAGCTTCTGTATTAATTTCACTTATTTCGATGTATATTACTTTTTCAATTCCGAAAGATAAATTTAATACATACGTACTTGGTGATATCGTCTTTTTTATTGGTGTTGGTATGTTAGCCACATGGAAAATTTGGTATTCGATTGCCTTACTAGTGTTAACTGTTGTTTTTGCCTCTATTGTTTTCTACTTTAATAGTCCTTTAGATTTTACGACATCCTTATCCCTTGGTGGGTTTTCCATTGGTTCTGTTGCTTGCTTGAGTGTACTTATGATTTTTTCACGGTATAACGATAAGTACACTCAAACGAAAATGAGTATCCGATTGAAAAAATCAAATGAAATCATAAAACAAAAATCACTGGAAAATAATTCCCTTCAAGTTCAGCTTCATGAAAACGAAAAATATTCTCTAATTAGCGAAATTACAGCATCCATCTCACACGAGTTAAATACACCATTATCTGTCGTTTTGAATGGGTCTAAAGCAATAAAAGATATAACTCTTGAAATTATAAACCTCGTTCAAAAAATTGATTCATCACAATGGCCGTTAATCAAGTCAGTTCTAAACAATATAAGAAATAGACCAAGAGAGTTATCTTCCATCAGGCAATTTGAGGAGGCAAAGAATATTGAAAAAATATTTTCAACTATTAATTCGAAGGAAATAGATTCAACATTATCCAGAAATATGGTGAATATTGGATTTAAACAAGATGACACAACTTTTTTTGAATCGATTGGTTCCTTTGAAAACTACAAAGAAATACTTCTTCTAATCGTGAAATTAAAATTTATTGAAGATTTTAATGAAAGTATTGAAAATTCTATTTTGAAAAGTTCAACCATTATCCATGATTTAAAATCTTTCGTAAATACAAAATCAGAGGAAATAATTAGTCTAGATATACGAACCACTTTAGAAAATGCTCTTTATCTTTATCTTTATTTTCAGTCACAATCAACTTCTT
>JBIIHD010000243.1:0-3345 GCA_044236095.1 Crocinitomicaceae bacterium
GTGGGAGCGGTAGTTGTTGCGAATAATAAAATAATTGCAAGAGCACATAATTTGACTGAAAAATTGAATGACGTTACAGCGCATGCAGAGATACAAGCAATTACTGCAGCTACGGAATTTTTAGGGGCTAAATATTTGACCGGATGCACTCTTTATGTAACACTTGAGCCTTGTGTGATGTGCGGTGGGGCTTTGTATTGGTCCCAAATTGATAAGGTTGTTTTTGCCGCACGTGATGATAAAAGAGGCGCTGGAAGAATTTCTGAATCTATTTATCATCCAAAAACACTAGTAATAAATGGTCTTTTGTCTGAAGAATCAGCAAGCTTATTGAGAGATTTTTTTGCCAAAAAACGCAAGTGATATTTTAGCTTTTCTGTGAATAACTATTCCTATTTAGTTGTTCCTAAAACTGATATTCTAATTACCTTTGTTTGACAATATGTAAGTATGATTTCACTTAATCCAAAAGATTTACCTGTTCCAAAAGTTCATCAATATTTACTCGGGGCCATTGGTCCAAGACCTATTGCATTTGCATCTACTGTTGATGCAACAGGAAGTCCAAATTTAGCGCCGTTCAGTTTTTTCAATGTTTTTAGTGCAAATCCACCCATATTAATTTTTTCACCTGCTCGATCAGGAAGATTAAATACAACAAAAGACACATACAATAACGTGAAGATTGTTCCTGAGGTCGTTATTAATGTCGTCAATTATGATATTGTTCATCAAATGAGTTTAGCAAGTTCTCCTTATCCTTCTGATGTAGATGAATTCGAGAAATCTGGCTTTACTCCGTTGGCATCCGAGACAATCAAACCTGCTAGGGTTGCTGAGTCTCCTGTCCAATTTGAATGCAAGGTGAATCAAGTTATCGAGTTGGGTAACGAAGGTGGAGCAGGTAATTTAATTATTTGTGAGGTGACGAGAATTCATATCCAGGAAAATGTGTTGGATGAAAATGGAATGATTGACCAGCACAAAATAGATCTCGTTTCAAGAATGGGTGGTGATTGGTATTGCAGAGCTGATTCAAATTCAATGTTTGAAGTGAAAAAGCCAATAACAACTTGTGGAATTGGTTTCGATCAGCTTCCTGCCGATATTCTTAATTCAACAGTTTTAACAAAAAATGAATTGGGGCAATTAGCGGGTATTGAAGAGATTCCGAATGAAACAGATGTGAACGAATATAAATTACTTGAGTTAAGTGATTTATTTGTAACTTTAGAAGACGATGCAAAAAAACTTGAAATGGAACTTCATATTCGCGCATCAGAATTATTGAAGGAAAATAAACTACAAGAGGCTTGGTTGACACTCTTGGCATTTAATAACGGATAAAATAAAATAAATATGTTTAAAATTACAGGTACAATTAAAGTGTTGAATCCTACTGTTCAGGTTTCAGATAAATTTTCTAAAAGGGAATTTGTTTTAACGGAAAACACAAGCCAATATCCACAAGATATTTTATTTCAGGCTGTTCAAGATCGTTGTGCACTGCTTGATGCAATCAAAATTGGTGAGCAAGTTGAAGTTTCTTTTAACCTTCGTGGAAGAGAATGGACAAGTCCTCAAGGTGAAGTAAAATATTTTAATTCCTTGGATGCATGGAGAATTGAAAAGGTTGCTCAGGGTATCCCTGCTGGCGGACCTTCAAATATGGATTTAGGAACGCCTGCCTCGACTTCAACGGTTGATTCTTTGTTAGTTTCCAATGATGAAACTGACGACTTGCCTTTTTAGAATGAGAAAATTCTTATTTTTTATCGGTTTAGTTTTATTCGTTTTTCCAATTTCTGGTCAAGTTACGTTATCTGAAACTGATTTTGCATCTCCCGGTGATACGGTACGAATAAGTCAAACAGATCAAACTATAGTTGATTATGCCCTTTCTGGAGCTAACTATTCATGGGATTTTTCAAATTTGGCAGCTACAAGTCAATTTGTTCGTGAATTTTCTTCTATTGGTTTCAGTCCTGTGCAGCTAACTTTTGGGATTTTAGCTCCTCAAGAATATCAAGCATCGTATTTTATTCCTGAGAACTCTTTACCCTTGGATCAATTAAATGGTTTCTTACCAGTTACATTATCTGATCCGAGGTCTTATCAAAAATCGACTTTGGATTCCATTACCAAAGTTGGATTTTCCGTAAAAGTAAGTGGGGTAGATGTTGCTTTCAAATCGGATACTATTGAAACGAAATATAAGTTTCCAATGAACTATCAACAAGTTTTTACCACCAAAGGATACACGTTGATTGATTTAAGTCCAGCGGCAGATTTCAAGGTTAAACAATACAGATATGTTACGAGTACCGTTGATGGATATGGTCAATTAACACTTCCATTTGGAACGTTCGATGTATTGCGTTTAAAAAGAGAAATTAATGAAATAGATTCCATTTATCAATCGTTTTTTGGAGCACCTTCCTGGTTTGGTGCACCACCATTTCAAACAACGGAATATGAATGGATTGGTCAAAATAAAAAGGATGTATTGTTGAAGATCGTAGTAAACAATGCAAATGGAACAGACCAAATTCAATCAATTGAATTCCAAGATATCTATTTGGGATTAGATGCGGGATTGAATGAAAATGATTTTCAACTTTCCGTGTTCCCCAACCCAACTTTGGATAAAATCTCACTCAATGCATCTTCAATAATAAAAAATATTACTCTTATTGATACGAAAGGGATGATTCTGGAGAAACGAGTGAATTTAAATTCTTCAACTACTACTTTTGATTTGGAAAACTATACCTCTGGAACATATTTTTTAAATGTTGAGAATACGTTAGGTATTAAAACAATTCGAGTAACTAAAAACTAATCCGTACTTTTGTTCAAGGCAAATCAGTCTATCGCTGTTTTGAGAAATCAAAAGAGAGGAAAGTCCGGGCAGTGTAGAGCATCGTACTTCCTAACGGGAAGGTCTTACAGGTTCAAGCTTGTGGGAACAGAAAGTGCCGCAGAAAGGAAAACTACCTTGACAAGTTCCGCTTCGTCAAGGAAAAGGTGAAAAGGTGGGGTAAGAGCCCACCGCGTTTTTGGTGACAAGAACGGCAAGGAAAACCTTACGAACTGAAAGACCAAATATACCGAGGCTTGAGGGTTGCTCGCCTAATCTCGGAGGGTAGGTTGCTTGAGGCTGATGGTGACGTCAGTTCTAGATAAATGATAGACTACTTAGCTGCGTGCAGCGAAGGATACAGAACCCGGCTTATGATTTGCCTTTTTTTAATTTTTTCAAATGATTTTGCAACTAATACATCAGCTGGAATTAGAATTCGAAAAAAATCGAAATGATCTAGAAGCTGAGGGAATGTCTCGTTA
>JBIIHD010000244.1:0-3327 GCA_044236095.1 Crocinitomicaceae bacterium
TGAAAAAAATTCACTAATTGCCAAATATCATGAAATGTACAACCAAGAACCTATTGATGTTCCTATGTACATTGGAGGTGAAGAAGTTCGTACAAGCACAAAGAAAAAACTCACATCACCGCACGATCATCAAAAAGTATTAGGTCATTTTAACATAGGTGAAGCAAAACATGTAGAAAATGCGATAAATGCGGCGCTTGCTGCAAAAGAATCGTGGGCTAATTTACCTTGGGAGGAACGTGCTGCCATTTTTTTAAAAGCTGCTGATTTACTTGCAGGTCCATTTCGCGATAAAATGAATGCCGCAACTATGTTGGCTCAATCAAAAAATGTATTTCAAGCTGAAATTGATGCTACTTGTGAGTTAATTGACTTCTTTCGATTCAATGTTCAATACATGACACAAATCTATAAAGAACAACCTGAATCTTTACCGGGAATGTGGAATAGACTGGAGTATAGACCCTTAGAAGGATTTGTATTTGCTATTACGCCATTTAATTTCACTTCAATCGCAGCAAATTTATGTGCTGCACCCGCAATGATGGGTAATGTAATTGTTTGGAAACCGGCTGATTCTCAAGTGTATTCTGCCCAAGTTATCATGGAATTATTTAAAGCCGCTGGTGTTCCGGATGGAGTTATCAATATGATTACCGTTGATGGACCTGTTGCAGGCGATGTAGTTTTCCAAAATAAAGCATTTGCAGGATTACATTTTACAGGATCAACTGCTGTGTTCAAGCATCTGTGGAAAGAAATCGGGACAAATCTTGACAAATACAGAACGTATCCTCGAATTGTTGGTGAAACAGGAGGTAAAGATTTTATCATTGCACACAAATCAGCAGTTCCGGCTGAAGTTGCAACAGCCATGTCGCGTGGAGCCTTTGAATTTCAAGGTCAAAAATGTTCTGCTGCTTCCAGAGCCTATGTTCCATCGAATATTTGGGAAGAGGTGAAGAAAATCTATGTTGATCAAGTAAACTCCTTCAAGATGGGAAGTCCCGAGGATACAAGTAATTTTGTAAATGCAGTGATTGATGAACGAGCTTTTGATAAAATTTCGGGCTACATAGATTATTGTAAAACTCAATCTGATGCGGAAATTATCACCGGAGGAAACTACGATAAATCCAAAGGATATTTCATTGAACCGACAACAGTTGTAACTACAAATCCAAAATTTAGAACGATGTGTGAAGAGATTTTTGGACCCGTTTTAACTATTTTTGTTTATGATGCTGATCAATTTGAAGAAACACTCACATTACTTGATGAAACATCAGAATATGCTTTAACAGGTTCAATTTTATCTCAAGATCGTTATGCGATTAATTTGGCTACGAAAAAATTGGAAAACGCAGCAGGAAATTTCTACATCAATGACAAACCTACGGGAGCTGTTGTTGGACAACAACCATTTGGGGGCGCAAGAGGTTCAGGTACAAACGATAAAGCTGGTGCAATGATGAATTTATTGCGTTGGACTTCTGCTCGAACAATCAAAGAAACATTTGTTCCACCAACTGATTACAGATATCCATTTTTGGGATAGTATTTTAATTTATGAGAAATCCCTGTTAGTGTAAATTAGCAGGGATTTTTTTATGAAAAGTAATTCCGATTAGGAAAAATTAAATCATAAAAAATAGTGCAATTAATCCGGCAAAGTATCCAATTGCTGCAAGAAAAGTAATGCGCTTAAAATACCAACCAAAACTTATATTTTCCATTCCCATCGCAACCACTCCGGCAGCTGAACCAATAATTAAAAGTGATCCTCCTGTTCCTGCAGCATAAGCAATTAAATGCCAAATCGAACTATCTGGAGCATATTTTGAAAACATTCCAATGGAAGCTGCAACCAACGGTACGTTATCAATAATTGAAGAAGCAATTCCCAAAGCTCCTGCAAAAATTTCTTGTGGAATTTGGGCACTAACATTCTCACCAAATTTGAAAATCATACCTAATGATTCCATTGATGCGATTGTCATTAATATCCCCAGAAAAAACAAAATTGAAGGCATTTCTATTTTACCAAGAGCTTTCATTGTTGGACTATCCGAATGATTATGAGTATCATGCATTGAAAATTTCCGATTACTTTTAACTTCTGAAATTACAGCATAAATTCCCAAAGCCAACATCATTCCTAAGTATGGAGGTAAATGTGTTATCGTTTTAAAAACAGGGACTGAGATGATTAATATTAACCCAATGACTAACATTCCCAGTCCCACTTTAGAATTAGTTTTTTGATCTATAGATTCAAATTCACCCTGAAAAACTTGAAAACGTGAGGCGATAAATACGGGAAGAATCATACAAATTAATGATGGTATACCTAATAGTAAAATGAGTTTTCCTGTTGTTACTTTATTGGCCATCCAGAGCATCGTGGTTGTAACATCTCCAATTGGAGTCCATGCACCACCGGCATTTGCTGCAATGATTATAATTCCAGCATACCAGTATCGAAGTTCTTTTTCTGAAATAATTTTTCGAAGAATTGTAATTAAGACGATGGTTGCTGTAAGATTATCTATTATTGCAGAAAGAATGAAAGACAATATGGCAATTATCCATAGCAGTGTTCGTTTTTTTCTTGTTTTTATTAATTGCTGAATGCTTCCAAAACCATTAAAATGATCGATCATTTCAACAATAGCCATTGCCCCCATTAAAAATACAAGAATTTCTGTCGTTTTTCCGAAGTGATGCAGTAGAGTTGAATCTAAGAGTACTTTTTTCTGTTCGAGCGAATAGAAGGTTATATCGATTATTTTACCATGTTCAACATCAAACCAATTTGTAATGGATTCTAAATTTAATGCAATAATTACCCAACTAAATGCCATCATCGCAAGTGCCGGAATAAGTTTATCAATCTTCAATTGATGTTCAAAGATAATCGCTAGGTATCCGACTAAAAAAATTAGAATCAAACCCAATGCTATCATATTAAACCGATTAAGCGAATAATTAAGAAAAGTGTTGCTCCAAAAATGGCTACAATAAGTATGTAAAGTTCAATTGGTCGTTTCATGAAAATTGTTTTCATCAAAATTCACAATCCGACCTTAAAATGGTATTATATTTACCTTAAAAAAAGCTTAAAAAATAATTGTAAATTGATTCAGTTCATTTCTTACGGAATAACTAATATCGAAGCCATGATGTTCCATTGTTCGTTTAACGATAACTAAACCAAGTCCGACCCCTTCTTGTTTCAAGGAATTTTTCCCTCTGCCAAATTGCTGAAAAATTAATTTTTGATCTTCTTTATCTAAAAATGGTCCATCATTAAAAATGGATAAACTC
>JBIIHD010000245.1:0-3313 GCA_044236095.1 Crocinitomicaceae bacterium
CGGCTTGAAATACGAAGAGTTGGAGGGCTTACTGGATGGCATCCCGGCACGTCAGAAACTGCTATTATTGGATGCTTGTAATAGTGGGGAGAATGATAAAACTGAATTACTCAAGAAGGAATTAGATCGAAATAAAACGACCATGGATAGTGATCAAGTTCTTGCTTCGCGAGGAGTGATTATAAAGTTGGAAGAAGAAAATAAAAGCAATTTCAAAAAGATGAATGAACTATTTGTCAATGTGCGAAACAATACGGGTTCGGTAATTATATCCGCAGCAGGAGGTCAAGAGAGCGCCTTGGAAGCTATTCAAGTGGACGGAAAGACAATCGAAAACGGCGCCTTTACCTACAGTATCTTAGAATGCCTCAAACAAAACGAAGGAAAAGAACTCAAAGTAAACACCCTGAAGCAATATGCTGAAAAACGGGTAGAGGAAATCACCAATGGAAAACAAAAACCAACCTCACGCCAAGAAACCATGGAAGTGGATTGGAGGGTCAGGTAGAGTTCATTAAACAGTTTTCTTCTTATCTATATTTAAAAGCATATAAAATGAATATTTTTAATAATAATATATGTTATTACATATAATAATGTATATTTGTTTGATTTTATATCTAAAAGCATATAATGAAACAAGTAGCTGAATTTGTGAAAGAGCGTCGAAAAGAAGCTGGATTGACCCAAGAAGCTTTTGCTGAAAGGGTAGGAGTGGCGTTGACTGTTGTTCGTAAAATTGAGCAAGGGAAAACAAATTTGAATATGGACAAAGTGAA
The DNA here is from genome assembly GCA_044236095.1 of Crocinitomicaceae bacterium. Lineage (GTDB taxonomy): Bacteria > Bacteroidota > Bacteroidia > Flavobacteriales_D > Crocinitomicaceae > UBA952. Next base: position 780 of record JBIIHD010000245.1, read on the forward strand.
TCTGGTGCTAAAAATGTTTGGTCATGAGTTAGCAGCAGTAAGTACGAAAGAATTAACTTCTACTGAATCATGAGACAAGCGAAGGTATTTTACCAAGATATTCTTGCTGGAATATTGACAGAGACCAATGATGGCGATTATGTTTTTCAATACCAGGATTCGTATGTTCAAGCATATCCTGATGATTTTATTACGTTTTCCATGCCTGTATCGTCTTTTCCCTATCGTGAAAAACGATTATTTCCTTTTTTTGAAGGATTGATTCCTGAAGGTTGGTTGCTTGATATTGCTTCCAAAAACTGGAAAGTGAATCGCAACGATCGGATGGGGTTATTGTTGGCTTGTTGTCGAAATTGTATTGGTGCAGTGAGTATTGAACCTATTACTGAAAGTCATGATTGATAAATGTTTGTATTGTTACCAACCGCTTGATGGAGCCCCTGATTTTCATGAAAAATGTAGCAAGCAATTCTTTGGTACGCATGTGCCTCCAACGTTGAATCATACGCTGGAAGAAATGACGGAACTGGCACAACGTGTTGTGGAGCGCAGTGTAACAGTTCCTGGTGTACAACCCAAATTGTCACTTTCGGTACTGAAGGAAATTCCTGGAAATACGGAACAACGTTTGACTGTTGTTGGTGCGTTAGGTGGTAATTATATTTTGAAACCACCTTCCGAGTTTTATCCAGAAATGCCAGCCAATGAACATGTAACAATGCGGATAGCGGAGGCCTTCGGAATCAAGGTTGTTCCGTCGAGTTTGATCCGTTTGAAATCGGGTCAACTAGCATACCTTACCCAACGGATTGACCGAACTAAAAAGGGAGACAAAATCCATATGTTGGACCTTTTTCAAATTACTGAGGCTTTCGATAAATATAAAAGTTCGATGGAGAAAGTTGGAAAAGCAATCCTTGAACATTCGGAAAACACATTGTTGGATGCCTTAAATTTGTTCGAGCTGACCATTTTCTGTTTCTTAACAGGCAATAACGACATGCATTTGAAAAACTTCTCAATGATTAAATCTTCATCCGGTTGGGTATTGGCTCCGGCATATGATTTACTGAATGTTTCAATCGTAAACCCTACTGATAAAGAGGAACTTGCACTGACTCTTGGTGGTAAAAAGAGGAAGTTAAATAAATCCTATTTTGAACGCTATGGAGAAGAGTTGGGATTGACCAACAAACAGATTCAAAGTGTATTCAATCGTTTAAGTAAAAACAAGGGCAAAGCAATTGAATGGATTCAGCGATCTTACTTGTCAGATACTCTAAAAAAAGACTATTTGGAAGTACTGGAGGAACGATATCGACTCGTAATTACTTCCAGTAATGATTGAGAAAAACAATTAGTTGCACAATTGTAAAACATAAGTTTTGTTGTTTCATTTGTTCTAATGAAGTAGGGGATAGGGAACCTTTGCTTTTTTATATCGTTTTTTCATAATAATATGATTTTCAGTTGATTATAACTTGATTTTATTGAGTGGAACTTAACTTCAAGTTAAATTGAATTCAAATTAAAGCTAACTTGAAGTTAAATTTAGGCTAATTTGAAGCTAAAATGAAACTGACTTGAAGTTAATTTAAACCAAATTTTCAGTAATTCCTAAAAGAAACCTTTGTACTTTGTGGCGGTAAGTTCAGCATCGAGCTTAAGGTATTTTAAAAAGTTTCGTTCCGTTTGATGACCGCTGAACTTCATAACTGCTTGCGCAGGCATACCTTTCAAAAACTTCAAGGTACAATAGGTTCTTCTACATGTATGCGAGTAAACTTCTTCATATCTGAACTTATTAACCATAATTGTTTTTCCGGCAACAACCCTGCTGAATACAATTGTTTCATTCATGTTTGCTTTAGCACATATTAGGCGAATTGTTTTATTAAAGCGAGTTAATGCATTGCGCTCATAATTGTCCGAATAAGACCTAATTGATTAAACATTCGCTTTGTACTAAAACTATATTTTAGTGTTGTACGTAAATTATATTTTAATGCAAATATAAACATAATCCCCTCAAATCGTTCATAATAATGGAATGGATTTTTAAGCGTTTTAAATTAAACTAGATATATTAAAAAGTATATTTAATTATGCTAATTGATTAATATGTCATACATTTGAATATTATATTATGCAATATGTTCACTGGGAATCTCAAAATAAAAGACGTTAAATCAGAAATTGGACTGTTGGTGAAGTCTTATCGCAAACAGCAAAAGCTTTCGCAACAGGACTTAGCAGAACAACTCGAACTTTCCAGAATTACGATTCAAAATTTGGAATCAGGTAAGAATTTTACCATCGATACCTTACTCAAGGTTTTTAACCACTTTGATGTGTTGGTCGGGTTTAATCAATTTTTGATTGATAAACGCGATGAAAACGAACAAATGACTTCATTATATTAGTACCATGGCAAAAAATGACATCATAACAGTATTTTGCTTCGGTCAAGAAATTGGGAGGTTGGGATTTGATGAAAATCAACAGAAATCATCTTTTCAATACAACCCTGAATT
>JBIIHD010000246.1:0-3306 GCA_044236095.1 Crocinitomicaceae bacterium
CTGGATCTGGTTTAAAAGTTTATAAAAATGATGTGTATAAAGGAGTTATTAATGATTTAGAATTTAAAAAAGCTCTATTTTCAATTTGGTTAGGTACAAATCCTGCAGATGCCGGACTTAAAAATAAATTATTGGGAATCGTGTAGAGTATTTCTGCTGACTATACTACCAAACTCATTAAGTATTCTATATCAGTAAATCCAGGTAAAATAAAAAAGCTATCTCATTTGAGATAGCTTTAATTTTATGCTTAACCCTTATGTTTAGCTTAATGAAAAACGTTTAAAGTTAGTCACAGTCAATCCTTTTGATGTATTATCCAAAAACTGCTCAACAGTTAATTTCTCATCACGAATAAATTGTTGACTTAACAAAGTATTTTCTTTGAAAAATTTATTTAATCTTCCTTGTGCGATTTTTTCTGCCATTTCAGCTGGTTTCCCTTCTTGAATAGCCAATTCTTTACCAATTTCTAATTCTCGACTAATTGTATTTTCATCTACACCTGATTTATCAATTGCAATTGGATTCATAGCTGCTACTTGCATAGCCACTTGACGACCAACTTCATTCATTTCAGCATTATCCGCAGAAAACCCAACTAGAGTAGCTAGTTGATTTCCTGGGTGGTTGTAAGCTACAACCTTCTCTGCATTGACAACAGCGTAATTAGAAAGATCTAATTTTTCACCGATTACACCGATTTGCTCAGTAATCTTTTCTGAAACTGATAATCTATCGTCATAAGACAGAGACATCAAATCTTCAACAGAATTTGGTTTTTTGGCAAGAGCTAGGTCAACCAAAGATTGAACTAAAGTCACATATCCTTCATTTTTTGCAACGAAATCAGTTTCACAATTTAAAGTTAAAATAACACCGCTTTTTCCATCTGAAGACGATTGTGCCAAAACAACACCTTCTTTAGCTTCATTATCACCTCTTTTTGCTGCAATTTTTTGACCTTTTTTACGTAAAATATCGATAGCTGCTTCAAAATCTCCATTTGCTTCAACTAGTGCATTTTTACAGTCCATCATTCCAGCGCCTGTTTGCTGGCGTAGTTTATTTACATCTGATGCAGTAATACTCATTGTATAAAATTTTCTTAATTTTCTGTATTTGTTTCGTTTTCAGTTCTTGCTTCGGATTGAGTTTCTTCAACCGATTCAGCTACAACCTCTGTAGAATCTTTATCAGATCCTTTAGAATTTTTTCTTTCTTCTAATCCTTCTTTGATAGCAGAACATATCTGATCCAAGATAATTGTTATAGATTTGGTTGCATCATCATTAGATGGAATAGGAAAATCAACTAATTTTGGATTTGAATTGGTATCAACCATTGCAAAAGTTGGGATATTCAATTTTTTTGCCTCTGCCAATGCAATGTGTTCTTTTAATATATCAATAATAAATATTGCCGCAGGTTGACGAGTCATGTCTGCAATAGAACCAAATGTTTTCTCTAACTTCTCTCTCTGACGAGATTTGAATAATTTTTCTCTTTTATTCAATGTATCCCAAGTACCATCAGACTTCATTTTATCAATCGTAGCCATTTTACGGATAGATTTTCTGGTTGTTTGGAAGTTTGTTAACATTCCACCTGTCCATCTTTCAGTTACATATGGCATATTAATTTCCGTTACTTTCTGAGCAATTATTTCTTTAGCTTGTTTCTTTGTAGCAACGAAAAGAACTTTTTTTCCTGACTTAGCGATTTGCTTCATTGCAGCACACGCTTGATCAAGATGTACGATTGTTTTATTTAAATCGATGATATGAATTCCTTTTTTCTCCGAGAAGATGTAAGGAGCCATAGCGGGATTCCATTTTCTTTTTAAGTGACCGAAATGTACTCCGGCATCTAATAATGAATCAAAATTTACTTTAGACATATTTAATTTATTTGTTTACTTTCCTTTTAATTTAAAACAACTTGAAAGGGTCCGAATTGGAAAATACTTACAAGTTTGGATGCTAAACTTCCAATAAGATTAACGTTTGGAGAATTGGAATCTTTTTCTCGCTTTTGGACGACCTGGTTTTTTACGTTCAACCATTCTAGGGTCACGAGTTAATAGACCTTCTGTTCTTAGGTTTGGTTTGTTATCATTCGAGATTTCAACTAATGCTCTAGAAATTCCCAAACGTATAGCTTCAGCCTGACCATTAATACCACCACCAAATACATTTACTTTTACGTCATATTGACCGACAGTATCTGTTGCAGCGAATGGTTGATTAATTTTGGCTTGTAAAATATCGATTGGAAAAGCAACCTTAACATCTTTGTTATTGATCGTAATTTTTCCTTTTCCTTTAGTAAGATAAACACGAGCAACTGCAGTTTTTCTTCTTCCTAATGTATTGATAACTTCCATTGGTTCAATGAATTATTTTAGTGAATCTAAATTTAAAATTTCAGGATTTTGTGCTTCGTGGCTGTGGTCAGTGCCTGCATATACACGTAGATTTCTGTACAACGCTCTTCCCAAAGCATTTTTTGGAAGCATACCACGAACAGCTTTTTCGATAATTCTTTCTGGATGTTTTTTCAATAGTTCATCTACAGAAGTAAAACGTTGACCACCTGGATATCCTGTATATCTGGTGTAGATTTTATCCGCAGCTTTATTACCTGAAAAAGAAATCTTCTCAGCATTAATTACAATAATATTGTCCCCACAATCAGCATGAGGCGTATAAGAAGGTTTATATTTCCCACGAATTACTTTTGCAACAGTACTAGCCAATCGACCTACGTGCTTATCAGTAGCATCAACAATGTACCACTTTTTTTCTGCTTTCTCCTTGTTAACAGAGATTGTCTTGTAACTTAACGTATCCACAATTTTTATCTTTAATTGAACACTTTTCCCAAAATCGGAGTGCAAAGATACGATTTCTAATTTTATCTGCAAGGAATGTTCAAAATATTTTTTTAGGATTTAAAACTTATTTTAATGGCAAAAAACATTATATTTGATTCATTCAAAAAACTTTACACGATGCATTCCTTATCTCGAATCTTTTTAATTGTTGCTCTAATTTTTACTTATTTCAGCTCTGTATGTCAAAATTTTCAAGCTGGAGTATATAGTTCTATTGGAAAGGAAGATAAAAAAAATGTGTTTTATTCAACAAATGGAGTTAATTACGTAGTTGCTAAGGATTATATTTATGAGTTTGAAGATGGAATTAAAATAAAAGAAACTTTAACACAAGGTTTAGTTAAAAAGGGAATGGAAATGAATCATGTTTACGGTCCATTTGCAACTTTTGGACGTGAAGGTTATTTTTA
>JBIIHD010000247.1:0-3305 GCA_044236095.1 Crocinitomicaceae bacterium
AAGTAAAAAATAAATGGGTATCGCCTAATGACGATAAAAATCCAAATGATTTTAATCATGTAGCGAGAACACCTGAGTCTGAAATGCAAGTTGAAACTCCCGAAAAAAAAACGAAGCAAAAAAAATATAAAACAAAAAAACAATCTGATCCTCTAAAACCTGAATCTATTTACAACAAAAAGAAAAAAAGAAAAAGAACAAAATTTAATTGATGTTGTGTCTCGAAATAAGTTAATTTTGTTTTCCACTAATATTATCCATGAATTTAGAATCTTGGACTTCTTTTTTAACAGTCAGTTTATTAATTTTAGTAGGCATCATTCTGTATCGACAATTGTTGCGATATCTTTCAAGAAATCGAATTAAATCTGAAGATTACTGTATTCTGTATGATTTAGAGCTTGAAAGTGTTTCGGGTATAGTTGAATTTTATTTTACATTGCCAAACAAGAAATTCGTTCGGTTTGAGATATTAGATGAAAATTGGAATCACTTAGAGGATGTCGCAGCAAAAGACTTTGATCAAGGCGGACATATTATTCGATTTGACACCTCCAAATACAACTCAGGAACTTATTTTTATGGTATTCGGACTGAGGGGCAAGTACTACATAAAAAATTCAAGATTGGCTAATTACTACTATTCATAATTTCTTGTAGAAACCTAAAATAGTCATAAGATGATAGTGATTGATCCGCGTCAGTTTGCGTTAAATTATCCTGGATAATCCGGCTGAAATTGGCAATAAATGGCCGAGCAATTTTCTCGTATTCATAAGTTCCATCATTTACAATATCGTCTTTATTGACATAGATGCTTACCGAAAACAAAAAATCTTTTTGCTTTTCAAAATCTACTACATATGCGGATTCAGTTACAAAACCATATGCAATTCCTATTTTGCTAAATGTACGATAACGACCCGATGATGCTAGTTCCGGCTTATTCCCAACAATAGCATATTTGTAATAATTGTCAGGGAAGGTTGTTGTATTATGATAGACAGAATTTTTCATTTCTCGTGGAAAATTCCCCAAACATTTTAAAAGATACTTTCTAGAATCGAAACTCAATTTGAAACGCTCATTATTATGCATGTGTTGTGGGAAAATTAAACGTAAAATAGTACCATGGATGTCAGTTAGTGGATAATCTAGGTGATAATTAAAATCATAAGGTTTTTCCACTTTTTTGTTATTTTCCATTAGGTATTTACCCACTAGTTTATCTTTCGAGAAGGGAAGTCTATTCATGTAATTTAAAGAATCCAAATATGTTCTAGGGTGAGAAATGGCTAATTTACCATCCGGTAAATAAAGATTGTAAGAATGAGTTTGAACTTGTTTTCCTCTCATACAACCCGAAAAACTGCTATAAATTTTAGTGTTAAAAAGTTGTCTTTCCATCAATTTATTATTCAACATTTTTGGCGTTACCGCATGAAAAAATAACGAATAATAATAATTATCACTAATGGAAAGCATATCCTCAATAGCCAATTGAATAGGAATATTTCTCTTTTGTGTCATTTCAGCAAAAGAATTATTTCCGCAACTTACTTCGCTATTCATTTTGATATAGCAATTATTAGAAAGGTTCAATGAATCTAAAATTTCCATCATCGCCACTGCAGTAGGCAGTTTTACCATACTTGCCGGATAAAAATACTCACCTGTTGTAAAATCATAGGTTTTGAGTTCCTCATTGCCATCTTGATCTCGTTGAATATCAGTGACAATAAATTGCAGCCTGAATTTATCACGATTTTTAAGAACAAAGTCAACTAAAGAATCTTTTCCAAGTAACGATTTATAAAATTCTTCTTTCGACTTTTGAGCTTGAAATTCAAAAAAGTAGGAAAAGAACATAATCGTTAAGAAAAGTTGTTTCATTCAGAATTTTTCGGAGACAAAAAATAAATAACTACCGCTGAAAGTATGGTTACAAATGTCCAAAAAAGTCGAATAGGTTCAATGTGAGCGAAATAAAATATCATCCAAAATGTTACCGCAATAAATAAAATGGGAGTAAAGGGATAACCCCAAGTTTTTATTGTTGAATCGTCTCCAAGCTTTTTAGCCCTGATAACAAATACGCCAATAACGGTTAGCAAACAAAACAAGGATAAAGTTACTTCGATATATTGAAGTATTATTCTGAAATCAAATAGTAAAATAATGGAGACAGAAATAACTGTTTGAAGGAGAATAGCATTAACCGGAGCACCTTTTTCTGTTTGACCTTTTAAAAATGAAAAAATGCGGTAATCGTGTCCCATGCGTTGAGCCACGCGAGGGCCTGCTATGAACATAGCATTGATTCCAGAAACTAAAGCAACTGCAAATAATCCAGCAAAAATTAAAGCGGCTTGCTCGTTGAATATTTTGCTTATTACAATATTTCCAATGGCGATTTTTCCACGCAATTCGTCAAATGTACATACATACATGAAAACACCTGTCAAAAGAAGGTAAACAATAGTTACAACGGCTGTTCCGGTTACTAAGGAGAATGGTAAGTTTTTCTTAGGGTCTTCCATATTACCAGCAATATATGAGGATGAATTCCATCCGCTATATGCGAACATCACGTATACTAAGGAGCCAGCGAATGGTAAGCTAAATATGGTATTCCAACTATTTTCTGAAGGCATAAAATTCACGTTACTTCTACTATCATCGGAAAGAAAGAAAAATGGTGAAACAATTAACACTACAATAAATAGTAGTTTAATGGAGGTAATAATATTCTGAAATAATCCTCCCGTTACAACTCCTCTAAGTTGTATCAAAGTAACAAGTAAAATGAGTGAAATAGCAACGATTTTTGGCGTAAATTCAGGTAAATTAGCACCTAGTATTTTATTCATAACTGGCATCAAATAATCTCCTGATGCCAATGCCAAAGCTGCAATTGCAGCTGAAAATCCCACAATTATTGAAACCCAACCACTGGCAAACCCAACCACAGGGTGATAAATTTTACTTAAGAATGTATATTCCCCACCAGATTCCCTAAAAGTGGTTGCTACTTCTGCATATGCAGTTGCCCCACACAAGGCAAAAATCCCTCCGATTAACCAAATGAACATGATCGCAAATGGATCTGGAATTCCAACAGGTGGATTCATTACTTGAAACCCAATGGAAGTAAATATTCCAGTGCCAATCATGTTGGCAATGACCATATTTGTGGCAACGCTGCGAGAGTATTTTTTAAACGTCATGTATGGTTATTTCTTAATTGCAATCATTTCATTTTGATTGCCTGATTTCCAATGATAACCCAACGAGAATGGTAGTTT
>JBIIHD010000249.1:0-3295 GCA_044236095.1 Crocinitomicaceae bacterium
AAATTATTTTTCCTTTTCTGAATTGATAAATCCGACTATCTCCTACCCAAGAAGCAAAAATGCCATTATCGCGAATTCGAAGTAAAGTCAAGGTTGTAGCCATTCCTGAAGCTTGTGGATTTTGCTCCAAATAACTCAACATTTTCGACTCTGTCTTTGCTAGAACTTGGTTTACGGGTTGTTCAGGATTAGTTTTAAACTCTTCAATGAAGGTATTTACCACAATTTCAGATGCAACTTCACCTTTCTCATTTCCACCTACTCCATCACATACGACATACACTTTTCCCGAATCCCAACCACCGTTGTCTTCATTGTTAGCTCTTCTTCCCTTTTCGGATAAAGAGTCTTGTTCCAATATTTTAATCATAGCTTAACAAAAAGACATGCTATCCAAATCATTACTTGCTTCGAAATAAGATTCAGGAGACTCATAATTATCAAAATCTTCATTACCTAAGTGACCAGAATAATCATCAACTGGCTGGTCTTCAAAAGATTGCCAGTCCATATTTTCATAGTCACCTGTATCATCTACTCCGTCAAATCCGTAAGGCGAATCATTTGTTTCTTCACCAAACACTTCTTCCGGTGCGGATTCATAACCACCATCTTCTTCATAAATCTGCCCCGGATCCACCTCATCAATTCCCATATCAGGATGAGCGGAATCTGGAAATTCATCGTGACCAACATGATGTGTATCATTGTCAATTGTAATTGGATCCACGGTTGGCTCACTCCATTGAGGATTCCAACCTTCATAGGGATTTGATGCGTGATCTCCTGTCGGAATAACAATATGGTTTCCGGCATAAATCACATTTGGATTATCTATGTGTGGATTTAATTCCATGATATGCGCAACCGTTGTATGATTTGCCTGAGCCAACTCACTTAACGTATCTCCATATTGAATTTGGTAATCTGCAGCACCCAAACTTTCTGGGGTAAAATGCTCAATTGATCCCGTATTAACATGGTTCAAATAATCATCGGATTGAGCTAAATCAACATGATTACTCTGGAGTGCTTCCTCTAATAATGTTCCTGAAGCAGTGTAGGAAACATGACTTCCATCTACTAATTGAGCATCAACTGTCATACCATCTACCTGATGATCTCCATTATTATCATGCATAGTCACTTCGTAGGTTCCTTCTGCATCCGAAAACTTCATGTGAATAGAATTATCATCTGCACTCGTATCCGTGGTAGCATCAGTTGTTGTGGTTGATGCATTATCAGTAGCATTTTCGGTTGTAGTTTCTGTATTTCCAAAGATGGATGCTTGAGATACCTCTGCAGCATTCTCAGTTGAAGCCGCGGTAACATCAGGTGTAAATACATCTTTTATTTCATCTGAAAAAACTGCACCCGCTGCAACTCCAGCAATACCTGCACCTGCAACCCCTGCAGCAAATACTCCAGGGTTAATCCCTGATTTATTTTTACTATTTGCTTTATCCAAAACTTCTTTGGCGGCATTTTGAGAATTATCTGTATTATTCGTTGAATTATTATCCGCAGAAGGATTTTCTATTCGAGTTGAATCCTCATTCGATGGATTTGAAGAAGAAGATTGATTGAAGATAACAGTCTTTTCTTTATCAGAATTTTTGATTTCGTCGTTCATAATTTTCAGGTTTTAATTATACTTAATTGATAACTTAGTTAATCCCACGATGTAATAATCATTGGCCGTTATCGGATATTTTAAATTTGTTTTTAATCTCGATTTCATTTTATTGAAAGTTCCGTTTAAACTTTCTTTATCCGTTATAAACGCAAATAGCTTTTGGTCACGTTCCTCTAAGATAATCTCGGCATGTTGTCTACTCACAAACTGATCTTCAATTTGAATAGAAGCATCGGCCTTATCTGACTTTCTGCCAAGTGAATTCACTCCCATTTTAAGTTCGAACTGTTTCACACCGCTTTTAGTCTGAGCAACTAAGATGGCTCCAAAACGAAGAACATTACCAGCACCACAATCGACGCATTTAACTGTAATTTTTGAATTCGTTACCTTACTTTCATCAATTTTGTAGCTCTTTTGGCATTTACCACATTTGAAATACTTCATATTTTATCTAAATTTAATTTTACACTTAAAACAATCTCGAATGGTTACCCAAGGTTTTTTCTGAAATGATTCTTTACATCTCGGACAACAGTATGTCTGCAAAAAAGCTTCCTCATAGGTCAAATCAGATTTTAGTTCATTAGATTTTTGCTGTCCTAAATACCTTCCTAAAATTCCGCCACCACTTGCAAACAATATACCACCAATTCCACCGCTTAAACCAGTGAGAGCGACGGCTGCTATACCAACTGCAGCACCACCCAAGCTATAACTCATAGAAACATTATTTGCTTTGCTTTGCCTTTTTTGATATTCATCCCAAATTTCTTTCAGCTCATTAAAATCCTCAAGTTCTTCAGGTGTTATTTCTTTAGGCGAATTATTCCCTGGAGTTGGTGGAGGTGTCCGTTTCTGAACAATTTGTATGGAAGGAAAAACCCTTTTAAGATCCAATACATTTGATTTTCCTAACACAATTTCAACCGAGCTTCCAAACTGATATTTTTTATTAGGAATTAACTTGTTTTTATCAGCAAAAGTCCCATTCGAAGATTTAAGGTCTTCTATCTCAATAATTTGAGGAGTCAACATTCTAATACGACAATGATTGCGAGACACATTATCATCATTGACAATAAATTTATTATCCGAAGAGCGACCAATTGTTACAAACGGAGAACTATCCATTTCTACCAAATCACTCAAGGTTGTTTTTTCCATGTCAAACTGAACCGTATTTTTTCCATTTGAAAAAGTGGCTTTGTTCTGGTCAAAAATAACTGTACTTTCTCCCGCATTTGGATTTAGGACCATGGTTCTGTCATTATCGACAGTTGAGAAAAGTAAAGACTTGTCTACGATATAATCTGTGGATAAAGTAACCTTATCAGTAGGATTAATCCGAACGAAATCCGTTGAATTAATTTTCGAACCATTTACGTAGGTACCATTCAGGCTATCCATATCTTTAATAAAAACAGCTCCATTTTGTTGACGCACAAGAGCATGCTTTCTAGACACCCTTTTTTTCGGATCTAAAACCACAATATCACATTCACTGGACCTACCGATAATTTTCTCCATAAAATCTTGAAAGCTAAATTTTATACATTGATAAATATTCGCAACAGATAAAAATAAAACTTATTGAATCATAAATTTATAAAAAAAAACAATTTAGAAATAATTTACTCTTAAAAATTACCTTTT